>CACXDT010000144.1 GCA_902766405.1 Oscillospiraceae bacterium | reverse complement strand
GCTGCTGCTGGCCGCCGGAGAGCTGGGACACCGCCTTTTGCAGCTGCTCGTCGGACAGATCGACCTTGCGGGCGATCTCGCGCACCTTCCGGTCGATCTCATCTTTTTTGAGCTTCTGGATTTTCAGACCGAAGGCGATATTGTCGTAGACGGTCATCGTCGGGAACAGGGCATAGCTCTGGAAGACGATGCCGATGTTGCGCTTTTCGATCGGGACGTGGGTAATGTCGCGGTCCTTGACGACGACCGAGCCGGACACAGGCTCGATAAAGCCGGTGATCGTGCGCAGCGTTGTGGTCTTGCCGCAGCCCGAGGGGCCGAGGAAGGTGAAAAACTCACCCTCTTTGACGTGGACATTGATATTGTGCAGGGCCGTAAAATCGCCGAATTTGACAACGATGTCGTTGAGCTTGATCATAGGAGCGTCTCTCCTTTTTAAAAGATAAGGGGCTGTTTAGCATGTCTGCTTTTCAGCCTTCATCGTAGGGGCGGCAATTTGCCGCCCGGCGCAGAAATGTAATAAAAGATATAAAAAGTTGGGCGAATTCGTACGATGTTGCCAGTTCGCCCAACTATCTCAGTGTGTCAAATAGAACCGCGCAGGCGGCTTATAGCCGCCCCTACGGCGCATGGAGGACTTGCTCCGCAGCCTCCGTAGCTTGCTGTTGTTTTCTGTCTGCCGCGGATCAGCCGGCGGCCTGGGTCAGGGTGGCCCAGTCAAGGCTGTCCCAGTCGGGCTCGGCGGGGGCGTCAGCGGCGTCCTTCCAGTAGAAGCCCAGGTTGGTCATGATGTTGGTCCACTCGCTGTTGTGCGCGGCTACATATTCGGCATAGCTCAGATCGGTGCCTTCGACGGTGTTGAGCGCGAAGTTCGGGATCTCATAGATGGCGGGGATGCCGTCGGGATAGAGCTCGTCGGCAGCGGCCTTGTTGCAGGGATAGGAGTCGAACTCCTCGCCCCAGGCAGCCTGCACCTCGGCGGAGCCGAACCACTCGGCGAAGGCCTTGACAGCCTCGGTCTGCTCCTCGGTGCGGCCGGCCTTGTCGAGAATGCCAATGTATTCGGCAATATAGTAGGTGCCGTCCTTGATGTCGGCCAGGGCCCAGTTCTCAGGCTCGAAGGTGCCGAGCAGCGGGTGATCGGAGCCATCGGCCGCCACGTCGATCTTGCCGTACAGGGCGGAGGAGTAGAACTCGGAAACGGCAACGTCGCCCTTGTTCAGCGGATCGAAGCCGTACTTGTAGTCGTCGCCGCCGAACTTACCGTCCGCGCAGAACTTCCACAGCGTCTTCCAGCCGTCAATGCTGATGCCGCCGGCCGGGGAGGCGGGATCGGTGAAGGGGTAGAGCATAGCGGAGTTGATGTTCATGTTGGTGGTGCCGCCGACCTTGTTCTGGCGGTACCAGGTATAACCGGAGTTAACCACATCGGCCCAGTGGTCGAAGTGCAGCTCCTCGCCGTTGGTGCCCAGCTCGTCGTTGCGGTAAAGCATCAGGACATTCTGGATAACAATGCCGTAGGCTTTTCCGTCATACTTGAAGTCGCCGACTTCGTCAGCCCAGGTCGGCGTCCAGTCCAGAATGGCGAGATTCTCATACTGGCCCTTGATGAGCTGGCTCCAGCGGGTCTCGTTCAGACCGAAGATCAGGTCGCCGTCCTTGTTCTCGTTGGCGGCCTGGATGGCGGCGGTATCGCCGGAGATGACCTCATTGGTGTCAAGGCTGATGTTGAATCCCGCGGCCTTAGCCTCGTTGATGAGCCAGGTCACGCGCTCGGTGGAGTTGGAGTTGGAATAGATGCGGATGGTGTAGCCGGAGTAATCCTTCTCCCCGTCCGCGCTGGCGACCACGCCGATCGACGCGATCATGGCCAATGCCAGAACAATTGCCAGGAATTTCTTCATATTGCTTACCTCCTGTAAAAATGATTCGCGCTTGCGCGCTTTTTCCGAGAAAGACTTCGCTTTCTGCATAAGCATATTATAGTCTTGACAAATTAATTTGTCAACAATTCACAGAGAAAGAATCAAAAATTTGACGAAAAAGCATGAAGGCAATACCGCATAATGCGGCAAGAGCAGATTCCGAGAAAAACCGAGTTCTGATGATGGCACTTTTTCGCAGGAATACTTAAGTG
>CACXDT010000143.1 GCA_902766405.1 Oscillospiraceae bacterium | reverse complement strand
TCGTCTCCAGCTGACGCATGTTGTGCGTCAGCTGCGGGCTATCGCCCGCTTACGTCCGCCAACGGCGGACGTGGAGACAAAGTTATACAGAAAAGGGCCGCGGAAAGAGCTTCCCTAAGCTTGCCGCCCTTCTGCGGCGAGGTCAGCTATGAATCATGGAAAGCCGTCTCGGATGAGCGAAAGACGGACTTTGTGGAGTTACCGATATGAATGTATTTGATCGCTATGCGCCTTTTATCCAGGACTACATCTATCGCTCCGGCTGGCAGAGCCTGCGCGCCGTGCAGAACGCCGCCGGAGACGCCATCTTCGGCACAGAAGAAAATGTGCTGCTGACGGCCTCTACCGCCTCGGGAAAGACAGAGGCGGCTTTTTTCCCGATTCTGACGCTGCTGGATGAAAACCCGTCGCGGACGGTCGGCGTGCTGTATATCGCGCCGCTCAAGGCGCTGATCAACGATCAGTTTGGGCGACTACTTGAGCTGTGCGAGGACGAGGGCATCGCCGTGACCCGCTGGCACGGGGATGCTGACCAGTCCGGAAAACGGAAGCTGCTGAAAAAGCCCTCCGGCATTTTGCAGATCACCCCGGAATCCCTGGAATCGCTGCTGATCAACAAGCACATGGAGATCCCGTCTCTGTTCGGCGACCTGCGCTTTATCGTCATCGACGAGATCCATTCCCTCTTGCGGGCGGATCGGGGCTTGCAGACCTTCTGTCTGATCGAACGGCTGTGCGCTCTGGCCGGCTGCGATCCACGGCGTATCGGGCTCTCCGCCACCATCGGTAACCCTGAGCTGGCGGGGCAGTTTCTGGCGGCGGGCAGCGGCCGGGGCACGGTCATCCCGAAATTTGACGGCGGCAAAGAGGTCTGGCGGCTGAGTATGGAACACTTCTACAACGCCGCGCCCCAGGCCGACGAAGGAAAGCCCGTTCCGGCGGAAACCCCGGCCGTTGAAGCCGCCACCGACACCGCGCCGAAGGCGGCCGATCCGGGCATCGGCTATATCTTTGAGCATACAAGAGGAAAAAAATGCCTGGTATTCACCAATTCCCGCGAGGAATGTGAAAGTGTATGCCAGCAGCTGCGGCAGTACTGCGAGGTCAATCACGAGCCAGACCGTTTTCTGATCCACCACGGCAATCTCTCCGCCTCTTACCGCGAGAGCGCCGAGGAGGACATGAAGGACGACGACTCCCTGATGAGCGTCTGCGCCACGGCCACGCTGGAGCTCGGCATCGATATCGGGCGGCTGGAGCGCGCCTTTCAGATCGACGCGCCGTTTACTGTTTCCGGTTTTCTGCAGCGTATGGGCCGCACCGGGCGCCGGGGCGATCCCTCGGAGATGTGGTTTGTCATGCGGGAGGAGCATCAGGAGGCCAGGGCCATGCTGCCGGACAGCATCCCCTGGTATCTGATCCAGGGCATCGCTCTGGTACAGCTCTATATCGAGGAGCGCTTCGTAGAGCCGCCTCGACGGGATCGTCTGCCCTACAGTCTTCTGTATCACCAGACCATGAGCACGCTTGCCTCCCACGGCGAGATGACACCGGGCGAGCTGGCCTCCCGCGTTTTGACGCTGAGCTGCTTTCACCTCGTCTCGCAGGAGGATTACCGCCTGCTGCTTCGGCATCTTTTGGAGATCGATCACATCAGCCGCACGGAAAACGGCGGGCTGATTCTGGGCCTCGCCGGAGAGCGGGTGGTGAACAACTATAAATTCTACGCCGTGTTTCAGGAGAACGTGGAATACACCGTTCGCTCCGGCTCGGAGCAGCTGGGCACCGTCGTGAAGCCCCCTCCTGTGGGTGACAAGATCGCCATAGCGGGACGGGTATGGGTGGTCGAAGAGGTCGATCACAAGCGGAGAGAGCTGTTTTGCACTTTGGTAAAAGGGAATATCCCGGCCTACTTTGGCGATGTGGCAGGTGATATCCACACCCATATTCTGGAGCGGATGTACCGGGTGCTCAGCGAGGATAAGCAATACCCCTATCTGATGCCCCACGCGGTCTGCCGTCTTGCGGACGCACGGGAGACCTTCCGCAAATCTCTCATGTCGGACAGACCTCTCGTCCATCTCGGCGGGAAGATGTGGGCGCTGTT
>CACXDT010000142.1 GCA_902766405.1 Oscillospiraceae bacterium | reverse complement strand
TCGTATTGTGTATTTCAAGTTTTTATAACGCAGAGCTGGCAAATGATTTGCCGTCAGGCGCCGAAGGCGTATTAATCAGCGGTTACTATAAGCCCGCGCGCGGCGAAGGCGGCCTTTTATCAGAGCGACAGGGTGCATCTGACTGAAATCGGCGCCAGCGCGGCCGCCGCGTGCTTTGTGCGGCTGCTGCGGGACGATACGGATTCACGGCTGGAACTGCTCCGGCGTGTTTTGACCAATAATATATACGGAGAGTAACGATCATGCAAACGAAACTGAAAAACATCTACACCTGCTTTCCCGGTGGGAAGCACAAGGTCCTGACCATGAGCTATGACGACGGGCGCGAGGAGGATCGCCGCCTGGTCGAGCTCTTTGACCGCAACGGCATTCGGGGCACCTTTAACCTGAACGCGGGGCTGCGGGACGATCCGCAGCGCATCCCGCAATCGGAGTATCCCGAGCTCTATAAAAACCACGAGATCGCCAGTCACACCTATCTGCACCCGACGATCGCCCGCTGCCCGATCGAGCAGGTGGCGCAGCAGATTCTGGAGGATCGCCGCGAGCTGGAGGCCATCTGTGGCCGTCCGGTGCGGGGGCTGGCCTACCCGAACGGCTCGTACAGCAGCCGCATCCGCGAGCTGCTGCCGCTGGTCGGCATCCGCTATGCGCGTGTTGTGCCCACGACCGGTAGCTTTGCCATGCCCGAGGATTATACCGTCTGGGCCGGCACCTGCCACCACAACGACAGGCTGCTCGAGCGCGGGCGGGACTTTCTGGCCCTGTTCAAGACTCAGTACCTGTACATGATGTATGTGTGGGGACACAGCTATGAGTTCACCACCTACGACAACTGGCAGGTGATGGAGGATTTCTGCGCCATGATGGGCGGACAGGAGGATATCTGGTACGCGACAAATATCGAGATCGTCGATTATATGGACGCCGCCGAGCGCCTGCAATTCACCGTCGCGGGCGACAAGGTTTTTAACCCCTCGGCGCAGAGCATCTGGATTGAGGTCGATAAGCAGAAGCTGGAGATCCCCGGCGGGGCGCTGGTCAGCCTGTAAGGAAGAAGTGGATCCTTCGGGACGGCGTTGTGACCAGTGTGCTGGCCGGCGCCTCAAAGCCCGAGCAGCTTCTGGACAACCTGAAGGCGCTGGAAAACACCAGCTTTACCGACGAAGAGCTGCAGAGCATCGACCGCATCTGCGGAATATAAGCTATCACCCATGGGCCGTTGATCGGCTCATGGGTGAAACATAAAGGAGACAATATTCGTTATGATTTCACTGCCTTTTGACATGGATCTTCATTCGCACTCGCCCCGCTATTGCGAGGACGGCTATGGCTTTGTCACCGATCGGGAGATCGCGGCTTATCCTGCTCTGCAGATCCCCGAGCTGAGCAACGGCTTTGTACACCCCTGGTGGCATTCAAATGTGCCTTTGACGGAGAATGAGATGGCCGGGCGCGCGATCCCTGTCCACTTTCGCGCGGACACCGGCAGCGGCTGCTTTGCCGTCACTGCCGAACTCGAAGCGGAAACGGACTGCCGCGAGGCGCTGGTATTTATCAGCCGACGGCGTCTCGCCTGGCGCGGCGCCCTGAAGGCCGGTGAGCGCGTTTCGGTCAAGGCGCTGTGCGATGTCTCGCCGATCTATCCGGCCGGGCACAGCGGTCTGACAGACTCGAGCCCCGGCTGCAAAGAGGACAAGGCCGTGGATCTGACGCTCGTCGCGATGGACGGTATCATCCGCTTTGCGTCGGTACACATCGAAACAAGCGACGCCTCGCGCCTCTTTTTGATGGGCGATTCGACTGTGACCGACCAGTCGGCGGTCATCCCCTACGCGCCGGGCTGCACCTATTGCGGCTGGGGGCAGATGCTCCCGGTGCATCTGGGGCTTGACTACTGCGTGAGCAACCACGCCCATTCCGGCCTGAGCACCGAGAGCTTTCGCGAGGAGGGGCACTACGCCAATCTGCTGTCGCTCGTCCGTCCGGACGATCTGGTGCTGATCCAGTTCGGCCACAACGATCAGAAGCACCGCCACCTCGATGCCTTTGGCGGCTATTACGAAAACCTGCTGCGTTATATCCGTGAGCTGACCGAGCGCGGCGCGGTGCCGGTACTGGTGACGCCGCTCGCGCGCAACACCTGGAAGAGCAAAACGGAATACAACGACCTGTTAGAGTCGCAGACCGCGGCCATGTTCGATCTCGGGGCGGCCTATGACGTGCCGGTGCTCGATCTGCACGGCGCGATGATGGACTGCATTTGTGAGCGCGGCCTGGATGCCTCGCGCTGCTGGTTCCACCCCTTCGACTACAGCCATCTCAACGACTTCGGCGCCTACATGGCGGCGGGCTTTGTTGTGTCTGCGCTGGTGGAGAACGGTATGACCGATCAAAGCGCGCAGCCCACCTGGCTGCCCTATGGGCCGATGGAGGAATTGACCCCACCTGACGGGCTCACGCCGCCGGAGGGCGCTAAGCCGCTGGTGGATTACGGGCTGATTACGGATTTCCCCTGGCCAATACAATAATCGAAGGGTACGATTCCATCCGCTAAGGCAATACCGCATAGGGCGAATCCCGAGAAAATTCGGGTCCTGATGATGGCACTTTTTTGCGGAAATACTTAAGTGAGCTTCCAAATCTTTGATTTGGCTAAGCGAACTTATGCATAGCTGAAGGCAAATTGTGCGGTGTTGCCCTAAGGCGGACTGAACCGTTACCATGGAGGTATGAAGAATGCTTCATGAAACCTTTCCGGACGGAACACCGATCGAGGACTGGTTCCGGGATACAACAATCCCCCCGCGCGAGACGCTGGGGAGAGCATACTGTCTGACCGATTATGGAATTCACGCCGATGGCGCGTTACACACGGCGGACATTCAGGCGTTGATTGACCGCATCGCCGCTGAGGGCGGCGGCGTGCTGACCGTGCCCGCGGGAACCTTTCGCACCGGCGCGCTGTTCTTCCGCGCGGGTGTCCATCTGTATATCGCCGAGGGCGGCGTGCTGCTGGGCAGCGACAACATTGTGGACTATCCGCTGCTCGATACGCGCATCGAGGGCGAGAGCTGCCCCTACTTTGCCGCGCTGATCAACGCCGATGCCTGCGACGGCTTTACGATGTGCGGCCCCGGTACGATCGACGGAAACGGTCGGCGCTTCTGGGAGGCCTTCTGGCTCCGGCGCGCCTGGAACCCGGCGTGTACCAACAAGGACGAGCAGCGTCCAAGGCTGGTATACGTATCGAACAGTCAACACGTACTGCTTGGAGGTCTGCATCTGCAAAACGCGGCCTTCTGGACAAACCACTTCTACCGCTGCCGGTATGTCAAAGTCCTCGGCTGCACGATTTTCTCTCCCGAGCAGCCCGTCCGCGCCCCGAGCACCGATGCGATCGACCT
Organism: Oscillospiraceae bacterium; assembly: GCA_902766405.1. Lineage (GTDB taxonomy): Bacteria > Bacillota > Clostridia > Oscillospirales > Oscillospiraceae > Limivicinus. The sequence goes on along the minus strand of CACXDT010000142.1, from coordinate 2,711 downwards.
GGACGCCTGCACGGACGTGCTGGTTCACGGCTGCACGATGCATGTCAACGATGACGCGGTGGCCTTAAAGGGCGGAAAAGGCCCCTGGGCTGACAGTCTGCCGGAGAACGGCGCCAATGAGCGCATTCTGATCGAGCACTGCCGCTACGGCTTCTGTCACGGCTGTCTGACGCTCGGCTCAGAGGCCATTCACTGCCGCAACATCCTTTTGCGCCATATTACCGTAGATTCCGGCTTCAACCTGCTCTGGCTGAAGCTGCGGCCGGATACCCCGCAGTGCTATGAGTATGTGGCGGTGGAGGACGTGTCCGGCACGGTGGAGAATTTCTTCCAGCTGAACAAATGGACGCAGTTTTTCGACCCGAAGGGGCGGACCGATCTGCCGCCGGCGCGTGTGCGGCATATCGCCATGCGGCGCTGCCAGATCAACTGTGACACGCTTTATGAGGCGCCGGAGCTGCTGCAGGACTGCGAGCTGTCCGACTTTGCGTTTTCCGAGCTGGAGGTCGAAGCCGCACACCTTGGACACAGGCCGTGGAGCAGCGGTAACCCTGGGCACCCCTGAACGAAGTCATAGTTCCTTTTTGTGCTGTACATGCCTTTTACCGTTAGTCTTTCCGCCGTGACCGTCAGGCCGGGCCTTTGATGGCCGAGAATACACCAAACAGCCCAGGCGCAGCCTCTCCCGGAAACAGGAAGGGCTGCGCCTGGGCCATTGCAAAATCCGGTGCCCCGTTTTTTACAACCGGGGTCATACTGTTGTGGTATCAATCCCGGCTTGCTTTGATGAATAAAACACGCGTAAAATGGCTCTGCATGGTATTAAATATGTTTTTTGATATAAGGCAATACCGCACAATTCGGCTTTGGCATGTTCCGGAAAATCTGCTCTTGCTGAATTGTGCGGTGTTGCCTTATGTGACCACCTGATTACGGCCGTGGTTCTTGCCGTAATAGAGCTTGCTGTCGGCCTCCTCCATGGCCTCGTGGATCTCGTCAAAGGGCCCGACAACGGCGATGCCGAAGGTCATCGTCACATGGATCCTGTTCTCGCCATCTGTGATCTCGGTATTCTCGATAGACATCCGCAGGGTATCGATCCATTCACAGACCTGAGCGACAGCGCTCGTGTGAAAGGCCAGTACAAATTCCTCACCGCCGACGCGGGCCGTTACGCCCTTCCCCCGCATCATAGCCGTCATCATCGTGGCAATCTTTTTCAGCACCTCGTCGCCGGCGTCATGGCCATAGGTGTCATTGATCCGCTTGAAATAGTCGATGTCCCCCATCGCCAGAACAAAAGAACGCCCCTTGCTCCGCGCCTCGTGCGCAATCGCATCCAGCTCGCCGCGAAGGCCGCGGCGGTTCAGCATACCGGTCAGCGGATCGGTGCTCGCCTCGCGGCGCAGCTTCTCGTTGACCAGCTCCTTCTCGTAGGCGACCGTAATATCGGACTGTACCACCAGGATCTCCTCGTGGGAGTCGTCCACCCAATAGTACTGCAGCTGCTTGCGCATTGGCTTTTTGCCGGGTATACACAGCATAAAGGTCGTTGTAAACATGTCGCTGTCCCGCAGCTCATCGAGTATCCCCTCCATCGAGGTGGAGCGCGTCATTTTCTCGCGGTCAGCCTCCGGCAGCAGCTGCTGGAGCGGCTTGAACATATCGTCGTCAAATAGGATCTCCTTGCGCCCTGCCCAGTGGGGCGCCGCCATCAGGATCATGTCCGAGACGAACTGCAGCGTCATCGTCCGCTTCTTCACGTCGATCACACCGACATAGTCACAGCCGCGGTTCATCAGCACGTTCATGATGCGCTCGTTCTTCTTCTGCGCGCTGATATCGCGGATATAGAGGAAAGCCAACAGATTCCCGGTATACGGATGCGGAAAGAGCTCCGCCTGGATCACGACCCATATGATCCTTCCGTCGCGGCGCACCTGCAGCTCCTGCATCAGATGAAGGCTCCCCTTCTCGTAGGCGTCCTTCAGCCCCTGAACGGAAAAGCACTTCATGCACTCGAGCCGTTTGGCTCTGTCGGGCACGCAGGAAGCCAGCTTCAGCGCGGCCTCCATGGTCTCACGGCGCTGCTGCAGAAGCTCGGGGGCAAAGGTCTCGGCCTCCTGCCAGATCTCCGGCGGGATGGCAAGAGTGCTGATATCGGTCTGTGGCTGCTCGATGTTCTTAAGATAGATGAATTCGTCCTTCGTGAGATCGACATAATATAAGCTGACCATATTGGAAACGAAGGCCCGAAGCAGCAGCTGCTCCTCCACAGAATCGAACTGTGAAACTCTTTCGGTACCGGCGAGCGCGTCACCGGTCTGATTGGCTTGCATAAAATCACCTGTTTCACATTCATATTTTGATCGTATTGTTGAGATGATTATACCCGATTCCTCGGCCGGATTCAATATCTCTCAATGATTTTTCGTCAAAAGATGTAGAACGGTAAGGTCCTTTTCTTTCTTACGTTTTCGTAAGAATGGCCCTGTATCATTGAAAGCATTGGCTTTTTCGTATATAATTCAACGATAGAAACGATACCTCTTCTACAGGAGGAAGCTATGCAAACAACGATCCTGCTTGTCGAGGACGACGCCGTTCTGCGCCGGGGGCTCGCAGAGCTGTTTACCCGCGAGGGCTACCATGTCATCGAAGCCGCGTCCGTGCGCGAGGCAAAGGAAAAACTGAATAGCGAAGTGCAGGCC
>CACXDT010000141.1 GCA_902766405.1 Oscillospiraceae bacterium | reverse complement strand
TTTGATTTGGCTAAGCGAACTTATGCATGCGAGCAAAGCGAGTCGTATTGTGTATTGCAAGAAAAAGTGACGAAATCAGGGCGCGGTCTTTCCGGAAGATGCCGCAGGCGTATTGTGCGGTATTGCCCTAAAGGTCTATGGGCGTCATGTGCTCCGCCCTGACCGGCGGCATTGAGTCCGCGCCGCAAGGAGCCGAGGAGAAGAATTGACAGGTTGTTGTCAGCGTGGTATAACCGGGTCATCTTGCTGTTTTGGGAGAGATATACATGAACAGTACCATCAGAGCGATGAAAGAAACGGACAGAAGTCATATCCTCGAAATGATGCGGATATTCTATACCTCACCGGCCGTGTTGAGCAACGGCTCGGAAGCGATCTTCGCGGCGGATTTTAACGCCTGTGTCAGCGACAGTCCGTATCTTGAGGGCTTTGTCTTTGAAAACGGGGAAGAAATACAGGGCTATGCCATGGCGGCCAGGAGTTTTTCCACGGAGTTCGGAAAGCCCTGTATCTGGATCGAAGACCTGTATGTGAAGGACAAATACAGAGGCTTGGGGCTTGGCAGTCGTTTTCTGAGCTTCATGGAAAGCCTGTACCCCGACGCCCTCCTCCGTCTGGAGGTCGAGGCCGAAAACGAAAGAGCGATCCATGTATATCAAAACTGCGGCTTTGAAGAGCTCCCGTACATAGAAATGAAAAAATAGTTTCACGCCCTGTGAAAAAGCCGCCGCTGCGTTCCTCGGTGTCGACTTTTTCGCAGCCCCGTTTTCTCGTAACTTTTCAGTCCCTGACGGGACTGAAAAATCAGAGGCGTTCTCCCTCTGAACTCCCCCTGCGCAAGGCAGGGCTGAACTGTTGCGATTTCTCGGATTTCCAAGGTATGACAAAGGTCTTCCGAATATTGCGTTTTGGCCGTTTGTGTGATACACTGTAATTCATCGTTTGGGCTGACGCGGCGTTGACCGCTGTCATGTCGAATTGAGAAAAAGCAATAACGAGGTCGATACCATGCTTCCTATTCGCAGATCCACCCGTCTCCTGGCCGCGCTGCTGTGCGTGCTGACGCTCACCAGCTGCACGAGCCGCTCGATGCTGGAGGAGAGACAGACCCAGAACGGAGAACAGCAGGCCGCACAGGGCCGTATCCCCGCCGCGCTGGCAACGCCGGCTCCTACAGCCGTCCCGACGCCCGCTCCCACACCGGAGCCCGACCGCTCCGACGTCGGCAAGCTGACGATCAGCGAGGTCATGTACAGCAACAAGGCCACGATGCAGTCCGCCGACGGCGGCTTTTATGACTGGATCGAGCTGGAGAATACCAGCGGTCAGCCGCTCTCGACCGCGGGCTGGGCGCTGTCGGACACCGACGGCGAGAGCCGCTGGGCCATCCCCGGGCAGACGCTCGCCGCGGGCGAGCTGCTGCTGATCCTCGCGCCCGGTGCCGAGGACGCGGCGGTTCCGGGGGCGGATTTCGCGCTGAGCGACGGCGAGACGCTGACGCTCCTGACACCCTCCGGCGCGGTCAGCGATTCCGTGACCTGGGAGAGCGTCAAGGCCGACCGCTCGCTGATCCGCGAGAACGGTGTCTGGGTCGAGACCGCCTACGCGACCCCCGGCTACCCGAATGACCGCCAGGGCTATGAGAGCTTCTGCAACACGCTCAGCTGCACGAGTCCCCTGCAGATCAACGAGGTCATGGCCGCCAATCTCAGCGTGATCCCGCTTGACGGGAGCGCCGAGGACTGGATCGAGCTGAAAAACGTCTCCTCGGCACCGCTCGAGCTGTCGGACTACTACCTGTCCGACACGAACAAGGACTATCTCCTCTACCAGCTGCCCGAGGGCCAGCTCGGCCCCGGCGAGTTCATCGTGATCTACGCCACCGATGTGATCGACCGCAGCCGCGGCAATGCCCAGACCGGCTTCAAGCTCGGCACCAACTCCGACCAGCTCTTTCTAAGCTCGTCCACGGCGGTGGTGGACTATCTGTGGATCCACGACATGCCCCTCGACGGCAGCTGCGGCCGCATCCCCGGCGCGAACGGCTTCTTCTACTTCACGGCGCCGACCCCGCGCGCCGAGAACGCCGGCGGCGAGCGCACCGTCACGCCGAAGCCCACCGCGCTGGAACACGACGGCGTATATAACGGTGTCGACAGCGTACAGGTCGTTCTGAAGGGCAGCGGCACGGTCTACTACACGACCGACGGCTCGGTGCCGAGCGTGAACAGCGCGGTCTATGCCGCGCCTCTGACGCTGACAGGCACGACCGTCGTGCGCGCCATCGCCTGGGAGCCCGGCTCGATCCCGAGCCGTGTGACGACGCTGACCTATATCATCAACGATCCCCACGACCTGCCGATCGTCAGCCTGGTCGTGGACGACCCCGGAACCTTTGAGCGGATGTACGGCACCGGCTACCCCGATACCCGGATCCCCGGCTCGTTTTCGCTGTACGAGACCGACGGTACCGTCGTCACGAACGCGGCCGGTATCGGGCTCGCCGGCGCGGGCACCCGCACCAAGTACCCGAAGAAGAGCCTCTCCATCAAATTCAGCGGCAAGTACGGCGACGGCGATTTGAATTATGACGTGTTCGGCAACGGCATCGATATCTACGACGCGCTGACGCTTCACGTCGGCGAGGATTATCTGAACACCGTTGTACGCACCGATTTCTTCCAGACCCTCGGCATCGAGATGGGTCATAACGTCGTGGCCCAGAGCAGCAAATACACGGTCGTATATGTCAATGGCGCGTATTACGGGCTCTATTGCCTGAAGGAACGCTGGACCGAACAGTTCTACGCCTCGTGGATCGGCGGCGGTGTGGACAAGGACAGCTGTGAGGTTCTGAAATACCCGGTGGAGCTCGACAGCAGCTTCTACCTCGAGGTACTGAAATATTGCCGCGAGAACGATCTCTCGATCGACGCCAACTACGACCACCTCTGCGAGGTGCTCGACATCGACAGCTTTATCGACTGGATATTGCTCGAGGGTCTGGCCGGCAACCCCGACATGGGCGGCAACATGCGCGTCCTCAAGACAACCGAGGGCGAGAACACCAAGTGGCACCTCGGCATCTACGATTTAGACTGGGCCATGCAGCAGACCGACTCGCTCTTCTATAACTTCCTTGTCGACCACGATTACCACACCGGACAGATCCGCATGATCTTGCTGAACGCGATGAAGAACCCCCGCTTTGTCGACCGCATTCTCAGCCGCTATGCCGAGGTCGACGACACCGTACTCAACAACGAGCACATGGTCGAGCTGATCGACAGCCTCGCCGCCGAGATCCGCAGTGAGATGCCGCGCGAGGTCGAGCGCTGGAACTATGACCTGACCCTGTGGGAGAACCGCCTTGTGAAAATGAAGGACTATATCACGAACAACGACATGCACAAGCTGGGCATCGAGCACCTCTGCCGCGTGCTGAACGCAGACGAAGCGACCAAGGCAAAATACTTTGGGTAAGATCAACATGAAAAAACGAATTTGGCTGATTGCAGTGCTTGCGCTCGGGCTGCTGGCCACAGCCTTTGGCATCTATACCGGGCAGTACTACCGTGCGGACTCGCTCGCGCTGTCCGCCCTCGAATCGGATGAACAGGTCACCGTAACACCGGTCGATGACGGCTGGCTGTTTGACGGCCCCTCCGAGACCGACGCGCTGATCTTCTATCCGGGCGGCAAGGTGGAGGAGACGGCCTATGCGCCGCTGCTGCACAGTCTCGCGGCGGACGGCATGGATGTCTTTCTTGTCAAAATGCCGTTTCGCCTGGCCGTTTTCGGCGTGAACAAAGCCCGGGATGTGATGCAGCGCGGCAGCTATGACCACTGGTATATCGGCGGGCATTCGCTCGGCGGCGCTATGGCCGCGAGCTATGCCGCGGCGCATGCTGACGAGCTGAGCGGCGTTGTCCTGCTGGCCGCCTATCCGACCAAGCCACTGGACGAGAGCCTTCGTGTGATCTCGATCTACGGCACGGAGGACGGCGTACTCAACCGGGCAAAGTTAGCGGAGGGAGAGCAGTATCTGCCCCAAACGCACGAGAGCTGTGTGATTGAAGGTGGGAACCACGCGCAGTTTGGCAATTACGGAGTACAGAGCGGCGACGGCGAGGCCGCCATTTCCTCTGAGGAGCAGCAGCGCGTGTCGGAGGCTGCCATCCTGCAAAGCCTGCCGTTGATGGGCTGACGGCGGAGAGAGGGCGTTCTTGCCTCGCCCCAGCGCTATGCGCGGTGAGGGGAGAGGTGTCGCGATAGCGACGGAGAGGGGGCGTTGGTCGGCGGAACCCCCTCTCAGGCGCTGCGCGCCAGCTCTCCCCAAACGCGCACAGCGCTGGGGCGAGCCAAGTCTCAGGCGCTGCGCGCCAGCTCTCCCCTCGCCCAAGGGCGGGGGCGAGCCAAGTAAGGCACCACGAAAAACCGCAAACGCGGGAGGACAAGCCTCCCGCGCTGTCACAGATAGTTGATTTTATCCTCTCTCGTCAATGGGCACATAGTCCGTCCACTGCATCGAGGAGCGATAGGCGGGCCGGATGATGCGGCGGCCGGTGAGGATCTCCTCCAGCCGGTGGGCACACCAGCCGGAGATGCGCGCGATGGCGAACAGCGGCGTGAACAGATCGGCCGGGATGCCCAGCATGGCATAGACCAGACCGGAATACAGATCCACATTGGCGCACATGGGCAGACCGGAGCCGCTGCGCTCCATCAGCATGGGGATGCCGAATCGCTCCACACTCTCCAGCAGGTCGAAATCCTGGGAAAAACCGTTCTTATCGGCGATGACCCGGGCGTATTTTTTGATGGCCTGGGCTCTGGGGTCGCTGACGGTGTACACCGCGTGGCCGAGACCGTAGATCTTCCCGGAGCCGTCGCCCGCCTCGCCGCGCAGCAGCTTGGACAGAAAATCCTTCACGGCTGCGTCGTCGTTCTCCGGAACAGCCTCGCGGAGGTAGCCGAGCATCTCCATGACCTTGGCGTTGGCACCGCCGTGCAGCGAGCCCTTCAGCGAGCCCACCGCCGCGGCGATGGCGCTGTAGGTGTCGGTGCCGGAGGACGAGACCGTGCGGCAGGCGAAGGTGGAGTTGTTGCCGCCGCCGTGCTCGGCGTGCAGGATCAGCATCAGATCCAGCAGCAGCGCCTCCTCCCGCGTATAGCTCTTGTCCTTGCGGATCATGCGCAGAAAGTTCTCCGCCACGCTGAGACGCTCATCCGGGTTGTGGATATACAGCGAGTGGTGGCCGAAGATATGGCGCTTGACCGCGTAGGCGTGGGCCACGATCGTGGGAAAGCAGCCGATGAGCTCGATGGACTGGCGCATGACGTTCTCGAGCGAGATGTCGTCCGGCTGGTCGTCGTAGGAGTAGAGCGCCAGCACGCTGCGCTCCAGCTTGTTCATGATGTTTTTCGAGGGTGCCTTCAGGATCATATCCTCGAAAAAGCCGTCCGGCAGCTTCCGCGCGCCGGTGAGGATGGTGTTGAAGCGCTGGAGCTGCTCGCGATTGGGCAGCGTGCCGAACAGCAGCAGATAGGCCACCTCCTCATAGCCGAAAGACTGCTCGGCGGCGTGGCGATCCACGATCTTGGTGACGTTGATCCCCCGATAGTACAGCTCGCCGGGGATGGGCACCTTTTCAAAATCGCGCAGGTAGTAGCCCTGGACGCTGCCGATGCGCGTCACGCCAGCCATGACGCCGGTGCCGTCTGCGTTGCGCAGGCCGCGCTTGATCGCGTCACCCTCGTAAAAATGCGGGTCGATCGAATACTGCTCCTCCACCTCCGAGCACAGCGACTCCACATATTTATTCAATTCCTGCTTGTCAGCACGCATAGCTTTTGCTCCTTGAAACAATTGGATTTGTGCCATAGTATAGTCTTCTGACGGCACAAATGCAAGATCGTTTTTTGCGACACGGAAATACAGCACAAAGAAGGTACTGAAATGATCAAGCTCGTAAAACAGCCCGTCCGCATTGTCGGCGGCAGACCGGAGGTCTGTGATGCAACCGATTCCGGGCGGGAAAAGACTATGGCACGCGGCATCCTCGCCGCCCACAGCCGGGAGAAGGGCCGCATCCGCGTGAAGTTCGACAGTCTCATCTCCCACGACATCACCTATGTGGGCATCATCCAGACCGCCATAGCCAGCGGCATGGAGCGCTTCCCGGTGCCCTACGTCCTCACGAACTGCCACAACAGTCTCTGTGCCGTGGGCGGCACGATCAACGCCGACGACCACGCCTTCGGCCTCTCCGCCGCACAGCGCTTCGGCGGTATCTTCGTTCCCCCGAGCATGGCGGTCATCCACCAGTACGCCCGCGAGGAGCTGGCCGGCTGCGGCCGCATGGTGCTCGGCTCGGACAGTCACACCCGTTACGGCGCGCTCGGCACGATGGGCGTGGGCGAGGGCGGCCCCGAGCTCGTCAAACAGCTGCTGGGCGACACCTGGGACATCGCCGAGCCGCAGGTCGTGCTCCTCTGGCTGACCGGCGTGCCGAACCGCGGCGTCGGGCCCCACGATGTGGCCATTGCCCTGTGCGGCGCGGTGTATAAGAACAATTTCGTCAAAAACAAGATCCTGGAGTTTGCCGGGCCCGGCGTCGCCGCGCTGCCGATGGACTATCGCATCGGCATCGACGTGATGACCACCGAGACCGCCTGCCTCTCCTCCGTCTGGCAGACCGACGGGAAGGTGGAGGAGTATCTCGCCGCCCACGGCCGACCCGAGGCCTACCGGGCCATGGCCCCCGCCGAGGGCGCTGTGTATGACGCCATGATCGAGATCGACCTCTCCCGCATAGAGCCGATGGCGGCACTCCCCTTCCACCCCTCCGAGGCCGTGACCGTCGCGGAGCTGGCGCGAAACCCCGGCGACCACCTGCGCGCCGTCGAGCAGCGCGTGGCGGAACAGTACGGCGGCAAGGTCGCTCTGCATCTGACAGACAAGCTGGTAAACGGCAAGCTGCGCGTGGAGCAGGGCGTGATCGCCGGCTGCGCGGGCGGTATGTACGATAACCTCGCCGAGGCGGCGGCCATTCTCTCCGCCGTTGGCGGCAGCCGGGGCGCCTTCAATCTGACGGCCTATCCGCCCAGCATCCCGGTGCAGCAGGAGCTGGTGAAAAACGGCGTGTTCTCCGCTCTGACCGAGGCGGGCGCGGTTCTCAAGCCCTGCTTCTGCGGCCCCTGCTTCGGCGCCGGGGACGTGCCCGCGAACGACAGTCTCTCCATCCGCCACACGACCCGCAACTTCCCCAACCGCGAGGGCAGCAAGCCCGGCGACGGGCAGCTGGCCGCGGTCATGCTCATGGATGCCCGCTCGATCGCGGCCACGGCGGCCATGGGCGGCGTGCTGACACCGGCCACGGAGATCGACTATCCGGCCCCCGCCCCGGTGGAGCGCCGCTACGACCGTGCGCCCTATGAGAAACGGGTCTGGTATGGCTGGGGCAAGGCCCAGCCGGAGACGCCGCTGCGCTATGGGCCAAACATCGTCCCCTGGCCGTCGATCCCCGCCCTGCCGGAGAATCTGCTGCTGCGGCTGTGCAGCGTCATCCATGACGCCGTCACCACCACAGACGAGCTGATCCCCTCCGGCGAGACCAGCTCCTACCGCTCGAACCCCCTCAAGCTCGCCACCTTCGCGCTGAGCCGCCGCGACCCGGCCTATGTCGGCCGTACGCAGGCACTGCGTGCCATGACACGCGACGAGCTCTCCCCGGTGCTGGCAGCCTTCGGCGCCGACAGCGCGGACACCGCCTCGGTCATCTTCGCCGAGAAGCCCGGCGACGGCTCCGCCCGCGAGCAGGCGGCCTCCTGCCAGCGCGTGCTGGGCGGCGGCGCCAATATCTGCCGGGAGTTTGCCACCAAGCGCTACCGCTCCAACTGCATCAACTGGGGCATGCTGCCCTTCACGATCGCGCCGGATACGCCCTTTGACTATGAAAGCGGCGACTGGATCTATGTCCCCGGCATCCGCGAGGCCGTCAAGTCCGGCGCGGACAGCGTGACGGCCCGGGTGCTCCACGGCGGCGCGCTGACCGATATCGAGCTGCAGCTGACCGGCCTGACGGCCGAGGATCGCGAGATCCTGCTGGCGGGCTGTCTCATGAACTGGTACAAAAACGGCAAGAAAGGCGAGGCCTGAGATGGATAAAATCCAAATGAAAAACCCCGTCGTCGAGATGGACGGGGACGAGATGACCCGCATTCTCTGGGCGGAAATCAAAAAGCAGCTGCTCGAGCCCTTTGTGGCGCTGAACACTGTGTATTTCGACCTGGGCCTGTCCAACCGCGACGCCACCGGCGACGCTGTGACCGTTAAGGCCGCGGAGGCCGTCAAGCAGTGGAAGGTCGGCGTCAAGTGCGCCACGATCACGCCCAACGATCAGCGCATGACGGAATACAAGCTGCAGCGGATGTGGCGCAGCCCCAACGGCACGATCCGCGCGATCCTGGACGGCACGGTGTTCCGCACCCCGATCCCCTGCCCGGGGCTCCGGCCCTTCATCCCCGGCTGGACGCAGCCGATCACCGTCGCCCGCCACGGCTACGGCGACCTCTACAAGGATACGGAGTTTCGCATCGAGGGCCCCGGCCGGGCCGAGCTGCTGTTCACCGGCGCGGACGGCAGCGAGCAGCGCGCCACGATCTACGACTTTGAGGGCGCGGGCGTGCTGCAGGGCTGCTTTAACAAGGACAGCTCGATCGAGAACTTTGCCCGCTCCTGCTTCGAGTATGCCCTCGGGGAGCGGCGCGATCTCTGGTTCTCCGCGAAGGATACCATCATGAAAACCTATGACGGCGTGTTCAAGCAGAGCTTCCAGCGCCTCTATGACGAGGAATACAAGGCGCGCTTCGAGGCGGCCGGGATCCGCTATTTCTATACGCTGATCGACGACGCGGTCGCCCGTCTGCTGCGCTCGCACGGCGGTGTCGTCTGGGCGCTGAAGAACTACGACGGCGACGTGATGAGCGATATGATCTCCACGGCCTTCGGCTCGCTGGCCATGATGACCAGCGTGCTCGTGAACGCCGACGGCTGCTTCGAGTTCGAGGCCGCCCACGGCACCGTGACCCAGCATTATTACCGCTATCTGCGCGGGGAGAAGACCTCGACCAACCCCGTGGCCATGATCTATGCCTGGACCGGCGCGCTGCGCAAGCGCGCGGAGCTCGACGGCACGAGCGAGCTGGCCGCCTTTGCCGACCGGCTTGAGCAGGCGGTCATGGACACGATCGCCGCCGGAACCGTCACCGGCGACCTGGCCGCTCTCATGGAGCCAAGGCCCACTCCGGTCGACAGCTGGCAGTTCCTCGCCGCGGTGAGGAAGAGGCTGGAAGCGTAACCGCTGTAACGCAGTCAATCCTGATCGTATCCGTAGGGGCCGACGCCCTCGGCGGCCCGGCGCGAACCCTGAAAGAAACAGCGATCTCCGGCGAATACCGTTTTCGCCGGAGATTGTTATAGTAGTTTGCTTTTGTGCAGCATGGGCCGCCGGGGGCGTCGGCCCCTACGGGCAAAGCTTCATTTTGGGCGCAAAAACCCCCCTGTGTGGTAAGCGCAGGGTGTCTCACGTTTGGTTTTAATCCAGCACGTAGGGCAGAAGGGCGATCTGGCGGGAGCGCTCCCTACGGTGGCGCTTCGTAGGGAGGCAGGCCGCCTTGCCGCGAATGCCTTTCCCGGGCCTGCTTACGCGACGGCCCGCCAAAGGCGCGGCTGCTTAAAACGGAACCTTCCCTTCCTCTGCCACCGGCAGCGGGAAGGTCCCGTTTCCCCAGATGCCTCCGCGGATCTGCGCAAATAAAGTCGGAGCGACACGGTATATTGCGCGCCCTGAAGTCGATTCCGGATTTACGGCAAAAAACTCCCCGCGCAGTATCGGGGGTGCTCATAAGACAGTTTTGCTGGAAACTGATTTAGACATCTGTCTGACATCGTTGGAAAAACAACGAGAAGGTTTATATAAACTACAGACCTTCTCGTTGTTTCCCTGTCATTGAGTCCATTTCCTGATGATAGGATTTGGTGGTAATTCGTATTCTATTCGACACGGCACCCCTTTGAATTTATATACCTTGTTTGCTAAGGCAATACCGCACAATTCGCCATCGGCGCCTCCTGGAAAATTTGTGCCCTGATTTCGTCACTTTTTCTTGCAATACACAAAGTA
>CACXDT010000140.1 GCA_902766405.1 Oscillospiraceae bacterium | reverse complement strand
GGTTCTGATGATGGCACTTTTTCGCAGGAATACTTTGTGTATTGCAAGAAAAAGTGACGAAATCAGGGCACAAATTTTCCAGGAGGCGCAGATGGCGAATTGTGCGGTATTGCCTTTACAAACTTTTGAGGCAATTCTCTGTCTGTTTTGTCATGTTTTCCGATACAGGATATACCCGCATTTGCAATTGATATGCACCTTGCCTTTGCCGCGGGGAACGCGCACCCAGGTGCCGCAGTTGGGGCATTTGAAGAAGCGGTAGTCCTTTTGCGCGCGGCGGTCCCTGGCGGCGGCGCGCTCGGCCTTCTTCTTGTCGAGAAAGCGCAGCCAGGCCAGGTTTTCGGCCTCGCGCAGCGTAAGGCGGCGCGAAAAGGCGCGCACGAAGCTGATAATCAGGCTCATCAACCCGAAGCTGGTCAGCAGGGAAGAGAGCCACGGCGCCCACAGCGCGCATATCACACCCAGCGCCAGCAGCCCCAGCGCCGCCCAGAACAGCAGCTTTGACAACTCGTCCATGCCCTGCCGCCCGGAGAACAGTTGCGTCCATTTATCTTTCATTCCCAAACCCTCGCTTTCTTGCCGCTGTCATTTATGATAAAATCCAAATATGACCGTGTCAAGTCGTCCCGGGAAAGTTTACATTCTGTTCCCAAAAGAGCTGTCACCCCTTGCCACACTTGACGGAAGGTGATACAATACCAATACTCTGAAAGGATACAGGAGGAGCGGGCGATGATTGCGATCGGAAGCGACCACGGCGGCTGGGAACTGAAACAGGAGATCATGGCTCATCTGAAGGAGCGCGGTCTCGCCTATTGGGATTTCGGCACCTATACGAGCGACAGCTGCGACTATCCGGTCTACGGCAAAGCCGTGGCCCAGGCCGTGGCCTCGGGGGAATACGAATTCGGCATCCTGATCTGCGGCACCGGCATCGGCATCTCCATCACGGCCAACAAGGTTCCGGGCATCCGCGCGGCCCTCTGCGGCGACTGCTTTTCGGCCGAGGCGACGCGTGCACACAACGACGCGAATATTCTGGCACTCGGCGGCCGCGTCACCGGCGCCGGGCTCGCACTGAAGATCGTCGATACCTTCCTCGACACGCCCTTCTCCGGGGACGAGCGGCACGTGCGCCGCATTTCAATGATTGAGGGGTAAACAGCTTTGGCAAAATCAAACGAATTCTATAAGGGAACCAGTCGGCGCCGCCGCAGCCGGATCCTGATCCCGGCTGCCGTGCTGGTGTTCATCATTGCTGTGCTGGTGGTGCTGTTCTACGGGATGCAAAAGTACGCGGTCATCACGAAGGACGATGTCAAGGTGCGCCCCGCCATCCTCGGTGAGACGCCCGAGGTCGAGGCCGGCGACACCGGCATCACCCTGGAGCTCGAGACTGTCGATGTGGACATCGACTTCGACGAGCCGGACTATAACGCCGTCGAGCGCATAGCCGACGGTGTGGTGCAGCCGATCCGCGCGATCTTTGTGGCACAGGAGAATCTGAACGTCGAGGATCTGACCGCCTATGCCAGCCGCCTGGTCACCGGCAATGCTCTTGTGATCGAGATGAAGCCGCGCAGCGGCGTGATCCAGTGGTATTCTCAGAGCGAGATCGCCCTGGCCTACGGTCTGTCCGGCACGCTGCCCGAGGATGTGGAGAAAAAGCTGAAGGAGCTGCACGACGACAGGGGCGTGTGGCTTGCGGCCCAGATCGCGATCTGCCGGGACGAGCTGTATGCCAGCCGCAGCACGGTTGTCACGCTGCGCAACGCAGCCACCGGCGGCAACTACATCGACGATGGCGGCAGCTGGCTGGACGCCTATAACCTGGAGCTGCGCCAGTACACAATTGATATGATCACCGAGCTTTACGCGATGGGCTTTGACGAGGTCATTCTCTCCGACGTGGCCCACCCGGTGCTGCCGACCGACGAAAACCAGCCCGAGGTCACGCTCGCCTATACGCGCGATATGTCCACCCATCCGTCGGCTGTGCATGCCGTGTGCGGCTTCGCCGTCAGCATTGCGCAGGAGTTCAAGGACCGCCCGGACGAAAAGGTGCTGTCGATCTATGTCGATTCAAAGAAGGCCCTGGTTGGCACTGACACAGCCAACGGCCAGAGCGCGCCGATGCTCTTTAAGCTGTATGACCGCGTCTATTTCCGCACCGACCGCTATGAGTACAACTTCAACATCGACGATGTCACGAGCTACGTCGGCCCCGGCGCGGTTGTCGACCGCTTTGTACCGGTGGTGTACAACTATCTGCCGGACAACCCCGGGCAGATCTCCTGGGTGCTGGTGGATCTGGAGAATTGAGCAAAATCTGAAAAACGAGGCCCCCGGAGCCGCATGGCTCCGGGGGTCATGGTTTTCGGGAAAGGAGAGATTGCTTACTTCGTGCCGAAGATACGGTCGCCGGCGTCGCCCAGACCGGGAACGATGTAGGCGTGCTCGTTCAGATGGTCGTCCAGCGCGGCGACAAAGATGTCGACATCGGGGTGATCCTTCTGCATGCGCGCCACGCCCTCGGGCGCGCCGATGATGCTCATCAGCTTGATGTGCTTCACGCCGTCGTCCTTCAGGAACTGGATGGCCGCGGAGGCCGAGCCGCCGGTGGCCAGCATCGGGTCGACCACGATCACGTCGCGCTCGGTGATGTCGGCGGGCATCTTATAGTAGTATTTGACGGGCTCCTTGGTTTCGGGGTCGCGGAACAGGCCGATGTGGCCCACCTTGCAGCTGGGGACCATGCGCACCATGCCGTCCACCATGCCCAGACCGGCGCGGAGGATCGGAACGATTGCCATCTTCTTGCCGGAAATGCGGCGGCAGCGGGCGACGGCGACAGGGGTCTGAACATCGACTTCCTCGAGCGGGAGGTCGCGGGTCGCCTCGTAGCACATCAGCATGGCGATCTCGGAGACGAGCTCGCGGAACTCCTTCACGCTGGTCTTCTCGTCGCGCAGAATGGACAGCTTGTGCTGGATCAGGGGATGGTCAAATACGCATACTTTACTCATGGCTTGATCTCCTTTTATAAAAATTGGGGAAATACAAAAACAGTCACTCCACCGCTTCGGCGGCGAGACGCTCCTGGCGCTCGCGTTCGGCCTGGCTGAGCCGCAGATACACCGGCAGCAGCTTATCGCCGCTGACGCAGGGCTTGCCCATAGCGGCCATGGCCACGCCCCAGGCGTCCTGCCATACCAGATTCTCCGGGGCCAGGCGGAAGGGGAGACCGGCCTTTTCGAGAAACGCGGCCGTCATCGCGGCACCGTCGCCCACCAGGAACACCGGTTCGGCGAGAGCTTGCAACTCCGGCAGCAGCTCGTCGAGGGCGATCGGGCGGTCAGGGCAGAGGCGCACGGGCTTGCCGCCGCGGATGGCAAAGAGGGCATTGTACACCTGGCCGCGGCGCGCGTCCATCACCGGACAGATCACACCGCCGGCGGCCACGCCGTGCCAGGCCATGGCCTCGAGCGTCGATACGCCGACGCAGGGCTTCTCAGCCCCCCAGGCGAGCCCCTTGACAGTCGAGACACCGATGCGGATACCGGTAAAGCTGCCGGGCCCCTGGGCCACGGCCAGCACATCGACATCCTTTACCGTCAGCTCGGCGTTCTTCAGCATGTCCTCCGCCATCGGAAGCAGGGTGCGGCTGTGCGTCAGGCCACTGCACTGGGTGCTCTGGCTCACAAGGTGTCCGTCGCGCACCAGGGCAACAGAGGCGGCCCTGGCGGAAGACTCAAAGGATAAAATCAGCATAGCTCGACCCCCTCGACCGTGATCTCGCGCTCATTCGGCGAGAGCTTTTTGAAGCTGACCCGTACCTCGTCGCCGAAGAAGGCATCCTCCACGTTCTCGCTCCACTCCACCGCGCAGACGGCCCCACGGCTGAGATAATCCTCCCAGCCGATATCGAACAGCTCGTCCGAGCTGTGGAGGCGGTACATATCAAAATGGATCAGGTCGATATCTCCGAGGTACTCGTTGACGATCGTAAAGGTGGGGCTGGTGACACGCGCGTTCAGCCCCATGCCGCGGGCCATGCCGCGCACAAGCGCGGTTTTGCCCGAGCCGAGGTCGCCGAACATCGCGACGACGCTGCCGCCGCAGAGCGCTCCGGCCAGCCTGGCGCCAAGCGCCTCAGTCTCTTGCTCGCTTTTTGTAATGAATGTCTGCATACGCAACCTGACTTATCTATTGTACTGATCTTTACGCATTATACCACTGATTCTTTACGCATTATACCACTGATTGGCCCATTGCGTAAAGGGCAAAGATGTGATAAAATAGCCATAAAAGCAGGGTGCTTTTTTGTGTTAAACACTATGATCCATCGTATATCGGTCGAAAGGATGTGCTTTTTATAAAAAACTGGAAAAAATATGTAACCGTATTTTTTGAGCGGGCCGACATTTTCCTCCTGGTCGTCTGCCTGATCTGCGCCTGCATCAGCGTCTACGCCGTGCGGCACACCACTGCCAGTATGCAGGCGGCTGAGGTCGCCGGCATCAGCTCGGTCAAGATGACGGCGGTCCAGGTGCTCTCGGTCTTTCTGGGCATCGGGGCCTTCGCCCTCTTCACCGTGATCGACCCGGAGCTGCTGGGGCGACAGTGGCGGATCATGCTGCTGCTGATCGGCGCTCTGCTGGTTGCGCTGATGATCTTCGGCCAGGACGACGGCACCGGCAACAAGAGCTGGATCCGCTTTCTCGGCATCGGCATTCAGCCGTCGGAGATCATCAAGATCATTTACATCGTTATCTCCGCCTATCAGATGACCGATCTGAAGCGCCGCAGCGACATCAGCGCCCCGTGGTCGGTACTGCAGATGCTCTCGCTGCTGGGTGTCGTCTTCGTCGGTCTGATGATCGTCTCGTCCGACCTGGGCAACGCGGTCATCCTGGTCGCCATCTTCGCAGTTATGTTCTTCTTCCTCGGGGTGAAGCTGTACTGGTTCGCCATCGGCGCCGCCGGTATCGCGGCCGTGATCCCGCTGCTGTGGCGCTATGTGCTCAAGGATTACCAGAAGCAGCGCCTGCTGGCCCCCTATGACGAGAGCATCGACCCCACCGGCTGGGACAAGCGCTGGCAGACCGTACAGAGCAAGGCCACGCTGGCCTCCGGCCGCCTGACCGGCGTGGAGGAGGGCCATACCACCACGATCTTCACCGGTAAGCACACCGACTTCATCTTCTCCAGCATCGGCGAGATGTGGGGCATGATCGGCACGCTCATCGTCATCGTGCTGCTGACGGTCATCATCATCCACTGCTTCCGCAGCGGTCTGCACGCCACGAATACCTACGATATGCTGCTGTGCACCGGCATCGGCGCGGCCATCACCTTCCAGACCCTCATCAACATCGGTATGTGCATCGGCATCACGCCTGTGATCGGCATCGCGCTGCCGTTCTTCAGCTACGGAGGCTCGTCCATGGTGACACTGTTCGGGGCCATGGGCCTGATCTCCGGTGTCAAATTCAAGCTAAAGCCGCAGCATTATACGCTGGCTTAGGCTTAGTGGACTCGAAGCCCGATCGGTTTTCCCGGGCGGCGTTCCGCCGATACTGCGTCAAATGGCTTGAAAATACGAAAGTATTCCCTGCGCCATTTTCCTTG
>CACXDT010000139.1 GCA_902766405.1 Oscillospiraceae bacterium | reverse complement strand
TCAACCGCTACGCGCCGACCATCGACAAACTGGAGCTGCACAAGATCGTCCGCGGCGCCTCCCGCCGCAGCGATATCGCCTATGAGGCGATGGACGGCACGGTGAGCTATGACGACATCGTCGATCCGCTGCCCTTTGACCTCAACGCCCCGGTCATCGAGATCGGCGACGAGGACTATGCCGTGTGGTATCGCGACCTGTCCGAGCAGCCGCAGAACTACGAGAACAAGACCGTGCGCTTCAAGGGCAAGGCCCTGGTGCGCAAGCGCCTGCCGCCCAAGAGCTTCATTGTCGGCCGCCATGTGATGACCTGCTGCGTGCAGGACATCCAGTTTGCCGGACTTGTGTGCCAGTGGGATCAGGCGGACGCCGTGCAGGACGATACCTGGATGACGCTGACGGCGAAGGTGAACTTCAAGTTCAGCCGCGCCTACGGCAAGAAGGGGCCGGTTCTGACCTTTATCGAGGCGACACCCGGCAAAGCGCCGAACCCGGAAGTGGCAACATTTTATTAACTTTTCAGTCCCTGGCGGGACTAAAAAGTTAGAGGGGAAGCACCCCGCTGCGTGCACTCGCTTGCGTGAGACGCTCGCACACTTGCGGGGTGATGAGTGTTTTTTCCGAGGCGCATGTCCCCGGAAAAAACAGATTTGAATCTCTTTTCCCGTTGCGACGGGAAAATCAGAGGCGTTCCCCCTCTGAACTCCCCCTAACTACTGGTATCTGGATTATTACCTGATGAACAGCCAAGCGCGGGGCGCGTATTCGGCGCCCCGCAGTTTATTTCAGATCGGACAGACGCTATGAGATATCAATGCCTTGTCTTCGACCACGACGACACCGTTGTCAACAGCACCGCCACGATCCACCACCCCTGCTTTGTGGATTTTCTGCGCGAATACTACCCCGGCCGGACCTGCACGCTGGAGGACTATTTTCTGAAAAACTTTACGCCCGGCTTTCTCGCCATGTGCCGCGAGGACTACGGCATGACGGACGCAGAGCTCGATATCGAGGTCGAATACTGGCGCCGCTATGTGGCCTCGCGGATCCCCGAGGCTTATCCCGGCATCCGTGAGATCATGGAGCGCCAGCGTGCCGCGGGCGGGCACATCTGTGTCGTCAGCCATTCGTACGACTTCAACATCCGCCGGGACTACGCGGCCAACGGTCTGCCCGAGCCGGAGCTGGTATACGGCTGGGAGCAGCCCGAGGAGAAACGGAAGCCCAACCCCTTCCCGCTGCAAGCCATTATGGAGCAGTTGGGGCTCCGTCCGGAGGAGCTGCTGATGATCGACGACGCCAAACCCGGCTATGACATGGCAAGGGCCTGCGGCGTGGACTTTGCCGCGGTCGGCTGGGCCAACGATGTTGCGCCGATCGAGCGTTTTATGCGCGCAAACTGTGACCGCTATTTCAAGACGGTCGAGGAGCTGGACAGATTTCTCAGGGAGTGAGTCTATGAGTGCGCCGGTATTGTATATTGTAATTCCCTGCTATAACGAGCAGGCCGTGCTGCCGATCACAGCCCCGCTTTTTCTCGGCAAGCTGCGGCAGCTGAGCGATCAGGGGAAGATTGCGGAGACGAGCCGTATCCTCTTTGTCAACGACGGGAGCCGGGATAACACCTGGCAGATCATCCGCGATCTGGCCGCGCAGGACGGGCACTTCCTCGGCATCGCCCAGAGCCGCAACCGCGGGCACCAGAACGCCGTGCTGGCCGGGCTGATGGAGGCAAAGGACCGCTGCGACATCACGATCTCGATCGACTGCGACGGGCAGGACGACATCAACGCCATGGACGCCATGGTGGACGAGTATCTGACCGGCAGCGAGGTCGTCTACGGCGTGCGCGATAACCGCGACAGCGACAGCTTCTTCAAGCGCACCACGGCCCAGGGCTTTTACAAGTTCCTCTCGGCCATGGGGGCCGAGGTGGTCTATAACCACGCCGACTACCGCCTGATCAGCGCGCGCGTGCTCCGCGAGCTCGCCAACTTCCGCGAGGTCAATCTGTTTTTGCGCGGCCTGGTGCCTCTGGTCGGCTTCAAGAGCAGCTCGGTCTACTACACGCGCAGCGAGCGTCTGGCCGGGGAGAGCCACTATCCGCTCGGCAAAATGCTCGCGCTGGCAATCAACGGCATCACGAGCCTGTCGGTCAAGCCCCTGCGTTTCATCACAGGTTTAGGTATTGCCGTGGCTCTGCTTAGTTTCCTCGGCGTCCTCTGGGCCGTTGTCACCGCGCTTTGCGGTCACGCTGTGGCGGGCTGGGCCAGCACCACGAGCATCGTGTGCTTCATCAGCGGGGTACAGCTGATCTCGCTGGGAATCCTCGGGGAATACGTGGGGAAAATCTATCTCGAGGTCAAGCAGCGGCCGCGCTACATCATCTCCGAGCGCACCTGGGAGGACCGATAAGACCGTATTCTCTGTACGGAAATGGCAGAAAAGTGGGGAATATGGGGTAGAATATCCCTGATTATTCGGCTCTTTTGGTGGACAGATACTTGACGAAAGCGCCCAGAAGTTGTATTATACCGTTGATAATCCCTATCTGTCTGCCTGACCGGCGCCGGCGGAGACGGGAGAGAAACGCAAGACGATTTCATGGGCGAGGCGCTGACATCGGCATGGCAGCTGGACTGTCCATCCGACACAGCGCGGGATATACGCCATTGCTCTCCAGCGAAAACAGCCGCTTTGGCCTTGACGAAGGGGAAACCCACCGTCGGTGAGGCACGGTTTTCCGGAGATGCGGCCATCCGGGCTCGCCGTATTTGAGAATGGAGGAAAAACTATGAGCATTATCCCCGAAGTGAAATGCCACCGCTGCGGAGCCAGTTATTCCATACTCCGCTCCCGCTGCCCGGTATGCGGCACGCGCCGCGTCAGCCAGAGCAGCCGTACCCCCGATACGACGCCCGGCACCGTCAGGGGAACAGAAGCCTATGAGCGCGCCAATGTCAACACCAGATGGCAGATGATCTTCTGCCTGATCCTGGTTGTGGCTGTGATTCTGGCCGTTATTGTGATGGTATCCACCGGACTGACCGACAGCGGCACCGGCACCGGCATGGTGTCCCGGCCTACGCCCACGCTCTATGTTCCGGCCAGTGCGGTTCCCACGGTTGAGCCCGCGCCCACGCCCGCTCCCACCCCGACGCCCGCCGTGCAGTCCATCGAGATCCGCTATACCAGCGACTCCAAGAAGCGCGACGACGTATCCATGGCTGTCGGTGAACAGGGCGAGTTCAATGTGTATGTCACGCCGACCACGATCAACCTGAAGGATGTCGAGTGGTATGCCGGTGAAGAGGGCTATGTGAAGATCACACCGGTCTCCGGCGAGGGCAAGGAAGGCCACGTGATCCTTGAGGGTATCGCTCCCACGACGCTGGGCGTCAACGTCTACGCCAGACTCTACGGCGTGGAAGTCAAGATGCTGGTGCGTGTCCACAACTAAGGCAAAACGGACAAATAACAGTTCGTCAGGAACCGTAGGGGCGGCAATCTGCCGCCCGCGCGGTACAATTTGATACGCGCATTAAATATGGGCGACTTCGTACAATGATACGAATTCGCCCATATTTTTATGAGGTTTATAACTGTTATTTTGCCGGGCGGCTGATAGCCGCCCCTACGGCGATAAAATACCTTTAACTATACATACCCGTACAACCCTCTCACCGAGACCTCCCCATAGGATACAGCCTCTTCGCTGCCGTCCGGAAAGCGGACGAGCAGGCGGAAAGCTTCGTCAACATCGACGGCGGTTCCCATGCGCCCGTCGCTCAGCCGCACCGTACGGCCAAGGTTCAGGCACAGACGCCGGTAGTCCTTCAGCACGCAGGCGCTGTCCGCGCGCCAGGCGGCGATAAAGCGGTCAAGCTCCTCAGTCAGTGCGCATGCGAGCGGTTCAAGCGCGCAGCGCTGCCCGGTCGCCTGATAGAGTGAGATCGCCGTGACGAGCGAGGGCGGGAAGGTCTCGGTGTTGACATTGATGCCGATGCCGATCACCAGCTCACGCCGCGCACCGACCGTGAAGCTCTCGACTAAGATGCCGCAGAGCTTTTTGTTTTGCAAAATGAGGTCGTTCGGCCATTTGATGCCGCACGCCACGCCGCTGACACGTCTGATCGCGCGGCTGACAGCCACGGCCACGCCGGGCGTCAGCGTCAGGTCGCGCGCCGGCTCCTCTGAGGCGTGCAGCAGCATCGAAGCATAAAGCCCGCCGGGCGGCGAGAGGAAGCTGCGGCCCATGCGGCCGCGCCCGGCTGTCTGGGCGGCGGCAAAGAGGATCGTCCCCTCAACAGCGCCGTCGCGGGCCAGGTCACGGATACGCAGATTGGTGGAGTCCACCTCGTCCTCAAAGAGCAGGGGGGCGGGGCGGTTCAGCCCGGAAACATCCATGTTCAGGCCCTCCCGGTCACGCGCAGGAAATCCGCGAGCGTCCGCGCCGTTCCGGCGACCAGCGGCGGGCGGCTGCCGTCAAGGGGCAGCGGGCTTCCGTCCGGCTGCATGGCCGCGCCGCCGGCCTCGCGCAATATCAGCCACCCGGCGGCGTAGTCCCACAGCGAGAGCCTCAGCTCAAAATACAGCCCCGCGCGGCCCGCGGCCACGCTGCACAGATCGAGCTCGGCCGAGCCCTCACGCCGGATATCGAGACTGTGATCGAACAGGAGCCGCGCCATGGCAAAGCTCTCATCGGCCAGCTCGGTGTTGTAGGGCGCCGTGCCGAAGCAGACAAGACTGTTTTCAAGACTGTCGTCGGCCACATGGATCGCCCGTCCGTTCAGAAAAGCGCCTTGAGCGCGCACGGCCGAGAACATCTCGTCCACATAGGGGTTGTAGACCGCCGCGGCACAGAGCTCGCCGTGCTCGGCGTAGGCCACCGAGATACAGCTCTGGTGAAGGCCGCGCACAAAGTTCATCGTCCCGTCGATCGGGTCGATAATAAAGAGCCGCGCGGCGTGCAGATCGTCGTGTACCTCCTGTTCCTCACAGAAAAAGCGCGCCTCGGGCACGGCGGCGCGCAGCCGCTCCATCAGCAGTGCCTGCACCCGCCGGTCGTAGTCGGTCACGACGTTGCGGCGGTCGGTCTTCGTCTCGGCCAGGACGCCGCGCGCGTGCAGCATCAGCCCGGCCGCCTCGCGCTCGGCGGCCTGCACGGTCTCACAAAGTTTGGTCAGTTCATCGGCTGTCATGTGCTATGCCTCCCATTCATGGTGAGTATAGCACGCCGGTTCGGAACTGTCTATATTTCAGTTGCCGTAAGATGGCAGTTGTGATAGAATACCCGCATGGAACATTTGAAAGGAGAACCTGTTTTATGCTCGATCCCAACATCAAGCGTGAAGAGGTTCCGGTGGAATTCACCTGGAACCTGAAGGATATTTTCCCCTCCGACGAGGCCTGGCTGGCCGAGTACGAGGCGCTCAAGACCGTGCCCGCCGAAATCGAGGCCTACCGCGGCCATCTCGGCGAGAGCGCCGAGACGCTGCTGGGCTTTTTGAAGGCCCAGGACGAGATCAGCGTCCGTCTCGAAAAGCTCTACGGCTACGCCAGCTGCCAGAGCGACCAGGACACCGGCAACGGCGCCTGGCAGGATATGCGCGGCAAGGCCATCAGCACGATGGTCGCGATCTCCAGCGCCGCCGCCTTCGCCACGCCCGAGATCATGGCGATTTCCGACGACACGCTGAATCTTTTCTATGTCGCCCAGCCGGAGCTTGAGACCTACCGCCGCTCGCTCTACCGGATGCGCCGCCTCTCCGCCCATATTCTGAGCGCAGCAGAAGAAAAGCTGCTCTCCGCCGCCGGCGAGATGGCCAACGCCCCCGACGCGATCGGCAGCGTGCTGCGCAACTCCGAGATGAAGTTCCCGCCGGTGCTCGACAAGGACGGCGTCGAGCATGCCCTGACCAACGGCAGCTATGGCCCGCTGATGGAGAGCGGCGACCGCGTGCTGCGCCGCAACGCCTTCGAGACCCTGTACAGCCGCTGGGGCGAGTTCAAAAACACCGTCGCCGCCACGCTGGACGCCCAGTTCAAACAGCTGCGCTTTTTCGCCGACGCCCGGAAGTACCCCGACACGCTGACGGCCGCGCTCGATGCGACCGAGGTACCGGTCGAGGTCTATACGAATCTGATCGAGGCCGTGCACCAGAATCTCGAGCAGATGTACCGCTATGTCGCCCTGCGCAAAAAGCTGCTCGGTGTGGACGAGCTGCACATGTACGATGTCTACACGCCCATCGTCGCCGACGCGGCCGGGAACATCGACTTCGAGCAGGCCAAGGCGACCGTATTGGACGCGCTCTCGGTGCTCGGCGAGGACTACACCGACCTGCTGCGCGAGGGCTTTGAAAACCGCTGGATCGATGTCTATGAGAACGCGGGCAAGCGCGGCGGCGCCTACTCCTCCGGCAGCTCCCGGCCGCACCCCTATGTGCTCTTAAACCAGAAGGACACGCTCGACAGTATGTTCACGCTCGCCCACGAGATGGGCCATGCCCTGCACAGCTACCACAGCTGCAAGTACCAGCCCATCAACACCAGCGACTATGTGATCTTTGTGGCCGAGGTGGCCTCCACCTGCAACGAGGTGCTGCTGATGCGCTATCTGCTCGGCAAGACCACGGATAAGAAGGAGCGCGCCTATCTCATCAACCACTTCCTCGACAGCTTCAAGGGCACGATTTACCGCCAGACGATGTTTGCCGAGTTCGAGCTCTGGATGGGCCGCTGCAGCGAGGCCGGGCAGTCCCTGACGGCCGACCTGCTCAGCGAGAAATATCTCGAGCTCAACAAGCTCTATTTCGGGCCGGAGATGGTCATGGACAAGGGCATCGAGCTCGAGTGGGCGCGTATCCCGCACTTCTTTTATAATTACTATGTGTTCCAGTACGCCACCGGCTACTCGGCGGCTGTCGCGCTCGCAAACCGGATCCTGACCGGCGGCGCGCAGGCCGTGGCCGACTACAAGAAATTCCTCTCCGGCGGCTGCAGCACCGACCCGATCTCCCTGCTGAAGATCGCGGGTGTCGATATGTCCACGCCCGCG
The DNA here is from genome assembly GCA_902766405.1 of Oscillospiraceae bacterium. Taxonomy (GTDB): domain Bacteria; phylum Bacillota; class Clostridia; order Oscillospirales; family Oscillospiraceae; genus Limivicinus. The sequence continues at coordinate 224 of CACXDT010000139.1, read as the reverse complement.
CCGGTCAACGCCGCGCTGCAGCTCTTCGGCGAGCTGATCGACGAGATGGAAAAGCTGTGCTGAGGAGAACACAGAGAAGAGAGCAGGATGCTGCAGAAAAACGGGACAGAGAACCGTGAACCGTCCCCTGTCCCGTCAAGTTAAGCTTGAATGCCCGTAGAAACGAAAAAGCTTGATGCTTGCGCCAATGCCTTCCCCTCGAGGGGAAGGTGGCACGGCCCGTC
>CACXDT010000138.1 GCA_902766405.1 Oscillospiraceae bacterium | reverse complement strand
TGGCGGAGCTTGCGCAGGGCCTTGGCCTCGATCTGGCGAATGCGCTCGCGCGTGACGTTGAACTCCTTGCCGACCTCCTCGAGTGTGCGGGTGCGGCCGTCGACGATGCCGAAGCGCAGCTCCAGCACCTTCTTCTCACGCGGGGCCAGTGTGTCCAGCACCTCCTCCAGCTGCTCGCGCAGCAGCGAGAAGCTGGCGGCCTCCGAGGGCTCGGAGGCGTCCTCGTCGGGGATGAAGTCGCCGAGGTGGGAGTCCTCCTCCTCGCCGATCGGGGTCTCGAGTGAGACGGGCTCCTGCGCGATCTTCAGGATATCGCGCACCTTGTCCACGGGCATGTTCATCTCGGCGGCGATCTCCTCGGCCGAGGGGTCGTGGCCGAGCTCCTGCAGCAGCTGGCGCGAGACACGGATGGTCTTGTTGATGGTCTCGACCATGTGGACGGGAATGCGGATCGTGCGGGCCTGGTCGGCGATCGCGCGGGTGATGGCCTGGCGGATCCACCAGGTGGCGTAGGTCGAGAACTTGTAGCCCTTGGTGTGGTCGAACTTCTCGACGGCCTTGATGAGGCCGAGGTTGCCCTCCTGGATCAGATCGAGGAACAGCATGCCGCGGCCGACGTAGCGCTTCGCGATCGACACGACCAGACGGAGGTTGGCCTCGGTCATGCGCTTTTTGGCCTCCTCGTCGCCGAGCGCCATGCGCTCGGCCAGGGCCAGCTCCTCCTCGGGCGTCAGCAGCGGAACCTTGCCGATCTCCTTGAGATACATGCGCACCGGGTCGTCGGTCGAGACCTCACCCGGCAGATCCTCGGTGGCGGCGTTGAGCTCCTCCTCGGTGACCTCCTCGATCTCCGCGAGATTTTCGAGCTCCGGCATATCGGCATCGTCCAGCGGGGCCAGCACGTCCTGGTCGCCGGTGGGCATGTCGATGTCGATGCCGGCGGCGTCGAGCTGCTCATAGAACCTGTCCACGACCTCGGGGTCGAGATTCAGCTCCTCGAGCAGCCCGAGCTCCTTAGCCGTCAGCTTGCCGGCCTTCTTGCCCTTTTCCAGCAGCTCGGCAAGCCGCTCCTCCGGCGTCTTGATCGGCCCCTCGGGGACCTTTTCCTTCTTCTTGGCGCTTTTCTTTTTGGCGGCCTTGGGGGCTTTTTTGGCCTCCGCTTCGTCGGCCTCGGCCAGCAGGGCGTCCGCCTGGGCGTTCAGCTCTTCTTCGGTGTAGGTTTTTTCTTCGTCCATGTCTCTGTCCCTCACTTGTAAGCTTTTGTTAATCGGTATTTGTCGCGGATCGCCAGCAGGCCGTCCGATGCCGGCTGTTGCTCCGCCGCGGACTGGCGCTCCGTATAGCGATCGTGAATAATGGATATGTAGTCGGCCATGGCCTGCTCTCCGTTGGAGAGATTCACCGGCTCCTGATCGAGCTGCACCAGAAGATCGATCTCCTCGCGGCTGAGCGTCTCGCTCAGCAGGCTGAGATTGATCGGCGCGTGCCGTTCGATCCGCTCGCGCAGCGCCTCGTAAATATGGCGCAGCTCCGGCGAGGAGAATTCCCCGGGCTCGGGCAGGGGCTGCCCCCGGGCATAGCCCGCGTCCAAAAACAGCAGGCGGATCAGGCCCTGCTCGGCGGCGGCGGCGCGCGGATCGTCAAAATACAGCTTCCGGCCCTGGGCGGCGGCCGGGCGCTCCGGGCGGGCAGCGGCTCGATTTTCGTTGCTGCGCGCGCGCCGGATCAGCTGGACGCGCGTCTTCTCCACATCGCCGCGGACGGCGTCCTCCTTGACGCCGACCTGTTCGGCCAGACGCGAGGCATACAGGTCGCGCTGCGCCTGATCGGGCAGGCGGGCCACGACGCCGTAGGCCTCCTTGAGATACTCGTATTTCTGCTCGGGTGAATCGAGCACGTATTTGGCGGCGATCGTCCGCAGGCGGTAGTCCACCTGGTTTTCCGAGGCCTCTAACAGCGCGCGGAAGGCCTCCGGCCCGCGCGTTCGGATCAGCTCGTCGGGATCCTTGGCGCCGCTCATGCGCAGCACCCGCACCTTTAAATCGAGCTTTTCAAGAATGCCGATGGCGCGCTGGCTGGCCTTGATGCCGGCGCCGTCGCCGTCGTAGGCGATAATGACCTCGCCCGTATAGCGCGAGATCAGCCGCGCCTGCTCCGGCGTCAGCGAGGTGCCGAGCGAGGCCACGGCCGAATCAAAGCCAGCCTGGTGCAGCGACACCACGTCTATGTTGCCCTCGGAGAGAATGATATATCCGCTCTTCGATTTTTTTGCCAGATTCAGGGCAAACAGGTTGCGCCCCTTGTCGAACACGAGCGTGTCGGGGCTGTTCATGTACTTGGGCTCATCGTCGTCGAGAATGCGGCCGGAAAAGCCGATGACGTTGCCGCGCACGTCGATCACGGGGAACATCAGCCGGTTGCGGAAGGTGTCGTAGGTGCTTTTTTCGCGCCGGCGGATCAGCCCCGCCTCGAAGAGCTCCTGTTCGGTATAGCCCTTTTCCTTCATGGCGTCCATCAGCATGCGCCACTCGTTCGGCGCGTAGCCGAGCCCGAAATTTTTGGCCGTGACGGCGCCGATGCGCCGTTTTTCCATGTAGGCCCGGGCGAGCTGCGCCTGCGGTGTGTGCAGCTGTTCGTAGAACCAGCGCGCGGCGTCGCGGTTGAGTGCGAGCATGCGCGCTCGCTTCTTGCTCTCGCGGTCGTTGACCTCCTCGGGCAGCTTCATGTTGGCGCGCTTGGCCAGGAACTCCACGGCCTCGGGGAAGGAGAGATTTTCGATCTCCATAATAAAGCCGATCACGCCGCCGCCCTTGCCGCAGCCGAAGCAGTGATAGCTCTGCCGGTCGGGCGAGACCGAGAAGGAGGGCGTTTTTTCGCTGTGGAAGGGGCACAGCCCAAAATAGTTCGCGCCGCTCCGCTTTGTCAGCCGCACATAGGAGGAGACCACGTCCACAATGTCGCTGCGGTCGGTTAATTCTGTAATAAAGCGTTCGGGAAATGCCGTGTGGAGGACCTCCTTTCAGGGCTCTTGGCTCGCCCCCGAGCGAATGCGAGAGGGGAGAGCTGGCGCGATAGCGCCTGAGAGGGGCAATGGCAGCGTTGGACGAACAGAGCAGTTCGACCAACGCCCCCTCTCCGTCACTTCGTGACACCTCTCCCCTCACCGCGCGAAGCGCTGGGGCGAGGCAAGTGCAGATTCAAACTGTATGAGCTTATTTCACCGTCCAGGCAAAGGGGATGAAGATCTCGCCGAATTTCTCCATGGCGTAGTTGTCCGTCATGCCGGATATGTAGTCCGTCACCGCGCGGCCGATGCCCTCGCGCTCGGCGATTTCGCGCAGCTCGTCGGGCAGCAGCTCGGCGTGCTGGGTGTAATAGCCGTAGAGCTTTTCGAGAATGCCCTCGACCTTGTTCTCCTCCCGCTTGGCCTTAGGGTTGGTGTAGACATCGGAGAACATGAAGCGGTGGAAGAGCTCGAAGGTCTCCTGCATGCGGGGAGACAGCCGGATCTCGCCGCTGCGGCTGTTCGCAACCAGATCGAGCACAAAGGCGTTGATACGCTGGCTGTTGCGCGTGCCGCAGTCAAGGCGGACGCGCTCGGGCACGTCGCCGTCGGTCAGGATGCCGGCGCGGATCGAGTCGTCCAGATCGTGGTTGATATAGGCGATGCGGTCGCACAGTCGCACGACGGTGGCCTCGCGCGTGTCGTCCGGCGCGCCGTGGGTGTGGTTGAGAATGCCCATGCGCGTCTCGTAGCAGAGGTTCAGCCCCTCGCCGTCCTTTTCCACCACGTCCACCACGCGCAGGCTCTGCTCATAGTGCTTGAAGCCGCCGGGGTAGATGCGGTTGAGCGCGCGCTCACCGGCATGGCCGAAGGGCGTGTGGCCCACGTCGTGCCCGAGGGCGATGGCCTCGGCCAGATCCTCGTTGAGGCGCAGGGCCCGAGCCACGGTGCGCGCCAGGCGCGTGACCTCGAGCGTGTGGGTCAGCCGGGTGCGGTAGTGGTCGCCCTCGGGCTGCAGGAAGACCTGCGTCTTGTGCTTCAGTCTCCGGAAGGATTTGCAGTGGATGATGCGGTCGGCGTCCCGCTGAAAGCAGGTGCGGATCTCCCCGGGCTCCTCGGGGCGCAGACGGCCCCTGGACTGCTCGGCCAGTACCCCGTAGGGCCCGATCATTACGCGCTCGAGCGCCTCGCGCTCTTCTCTCGGCGTCGGCATATCGCCAGCTCCTTTCTCAGCGGCTGCCGCTGCATAAAAGTCATTCTATATACTATATACACCGAAAAAATGAATTTCCCTTTATTTTTCTATAAAAAGTTTTCTCAAGATTCGCTCTCGCCGAAGTATGCGGTGCATCCTCGTCATCTCTCCCGGATATCGTTTCGCCTCGTGCTGAAAAAGCAAAGCCTTTTCCGCACGAGGCGAAACATTTGTTGTAAATTCTCTTCCCTGCGTTCCTTTGACAAAGCGACCTTAGCTCTTTAGCCCTGATTGCGGAGAGCTTACCGTTCCCTCTCCAGCCGGTAGACCGTGCCGGTGTTGGTGTCGAGCGTCAGGGCATCCCTGCCAAGAAGGAAGCTGTACGAGGCGTCATTCAAGGACTTGTCCGCAAAGTCCAGCGTGACGACATTGTCCTCTATGGTATAGGAAAAGGCATGGCTGCCCATCGGCAGGCGCAGCGTGCCGCCGCCCTTACCGTCGAATTCATAGACGGTGCCCTCCTCCAGCGCCCAGCTGCCCTTCAGGCCGTCGCCCTTCAGCGCGCCGCGGGCAAGCATGGCCGCCGACAGCACGAACACGACCGCCAGCACGCCGAGCAGCACGCGGTACACCCGGCGGCGCAGCCGTCTTCTTCTGCGGCGCTGCGCTCTCGCGCGCTCCGCGTCCTCCTGTTCGGCGC
>CACXDT010000137.1 GCA_902766405.1 Oscillospiraceae bacterium | reverse complement strand
TACTGCAATAACCATAAATACACTGCACGGGCGCTTCGTGAAGCGCCCCTACGTTAGAAACCGCAATTTCAGACTTTTTTCACATCCTCTATCTAATATATTGAGTTTTACCCGCACGTACTGCCGCAAGGCGGCAGCCCCTACACGGCAGCGTCAGCCCCCGCACAGCGCCCCGGCCTCGGCGAAGAGGCCGCGGATGCGCAGGGCGTAGGCGTAAACCTCGTCGTCCTCGCGCGGCAGGGCCAGCAGGAAGCGTTCGCCCCGGTGGGGCTCGCCGGTCAGCACGTCCCACAGGGCGTCGAGATTGTGCCCGTACCAGCTCTGGCCGCCGATCACGTCGTAGATGCGCGCAAACAGCTCCTCCCGGCGCTCCGCGCCCTTGAGGTCGATCACGGTGCTGTCGGTCAGCCGGCCCAGCAGCGCCCGGCAGCCAAGAGCGATGTCGGCCCAGGCCGCCTGAAAATCGCGGGTGTACCAGGGGTCGGCGATGCTGCGGCTCTCGCCGGTGTAGTCCAGCAGCAGATGCAGCTTGTCCTCCGGATCGCCGCCAAAGGCCCGGCGCATGTTGACCAGGTTATACTCATCCATGCCGATCAACAGGTCATAGTCATCGTAGTCGGCGCTGCTGATCTGGCGCGCCCGCTTGCAGCTGCCGTCCAGCCCCTCGCGGTTCAAAAGCCGCATGACCGGCGGATAGACGGGGTTTCCCAGCTCCTCGCTGCTTGTAGCCGCCGAGGCAATGGCAAAATCCCCGGCCACATCGGCGCGCCGCACCAGATCCTTCATGTAGAATTCCGCCATCGGACTGCGGCAGATATTGCCTGTGCAGATAAACAGTAGTTTTGTCATAGCATTCTCCCCTGCTTTGGCAGGCATTGGATCACCGCGAGAGCGAGACCGTGCCGCCGCAGTCGATCTCGGGCATCTCCTGCCCGCTGTAGCTGCCGCCGAACAGCCATTCGACATGCAGCAGGTACTGGCCGCTGCTGCCCTCGGCTAAATTCACCGTAAAGCTATGCGAGCCGAGCGGCGTCATGTGATAGCCGTTGTCCTCGATATTGACCGCGCCCTGGTCCATCCGCACGCTCTGCCCGTCCAGCGCGACGATGATGCCGCCGGGCAGGGCGTCGAGCTGGAGACTGTAGGAGCTGATCGAGACCGAGACCGTCACCTCGACCTGCGAGGCGTTGACCGTCCGGGCGCTCCAGTTGACGTTCAGGTTCAGTCCGACGCCGGTATTCGAGGCAAAGCTGCCCGAGGCGAGGGGCTGGCCGTACACCGGCGCGGGCGTCGGCGCGCTGGTCGGAACCGGTGTCGGGGCCGGTGTCGGAGCCGGCGTGGGTATCGGTGTCGGCGCCGGGGTGCTGGCCGGAATGACGACGGGCATCGGCGTGGCGGTGGGCGTCGGCGTGGCGACCGAGACAGGGGCGGGGATCACAGCGGGCGCGCTGGTCGGTGCCGGCGCGCTGCTCGGCGTCGGCGCGGGGATCACAGCGGGTGCGCTGCTGACGGCCGGCGGCTGCGTGGGCAGCGCCGGGGCGACGAACTGCGGCCGCTCGTCCAGGCTGGACAGCCACGAGGCCGCGACGGCCGCGGCCAGAAGCAAAACGACAATAAACAAAATGGCGCGGATCTTACCTTTGTTCATAATCAATCACCTGACTTTCATCCGGGAGATAAACAGGCCGTTCTCCCGTGTCCAGAATTATACTGTAAAACGAGAAAAAAGTCCAGTGATGCCGGATGGGTTTAAGGTTCTTAATGGACGGGGCAGGGGCTGACGGACTGTTTTTCAGCCCATAAATAAAGGAGACCGGCCAGCATGGTCGGTCTCCTTTAATAAGGCGATATTAAAGCTGCTTCTGGGCGTTGATCTTGATGCCGGGGCCCATCGTGGTCGCGGTGACGCAGGTACGGACGTACTGGCCCTTCGCGGTGGCGGGCTTGGCCTTCAGGATGGCGGTCATCAGGGCGCTGTAGTTCTCGAACAGCTTTTCGGGCCCGAAGCTGACCTTGCCGATGGGGCAGTGGATGATGTTGGGCTTGTCCAGACGGTACGCGACCTTACCGGCTTTCGCCTCGGAGACGGCCTGGGCGCCGTTCGGAGTGACCGTGCCGGCCTTCGGGGAGGGCATCAGGCCCTTGGGGCCGAGGATCTTACCGAGACGGCCGACGGTGCCCATCATCTTGGGGTTGGCG
>CACXDT010000136.1 GCA_902766405.1 Oscillospiraceae bacterium | reverse complement strand
GAGGTCGACCCGAAGCAGAAAATCTACGATATGTCCGTCTCGCAGAAGCAGACCGTCGAGATCGTCAAGGTGCTCTACCGCGGCGCCGATATCCTGATCCTCGACGAGCCCACCGCCGTGCTGACCCCGCAGGAGACCGACAAGCTATTCGCCGTGCTGCGCAACATGCGCGACGACGGCAAGGCCATTGTCATCATTACCCACAAGATGCACGAGGTCGAGGCCCTGTCCGATCGCGTGGCCGTGCTGCGCCAGGGGCAGTTCATCGGCGATATGCCGACGAAGACGACCAACGCCCAGGAGATGACCAACATGATGGTCGGCCATCCCGTGGTGCTGAATATCGACCGTCCCGAGCCTGAAAACCCAAAGCCCCGCATCGAGGTGAAGGGTCTCACTGTGGTAGACATCGAGGGCACCGTGAAGCTGGACAATGTCAGCTTCACCGCCTACTCCGGCGAGATTCTCGGCATTGCCGGTATTTCCGGCAGCGGCCAGAAGGAGCTGTTGGAATCCATCGCAGGTCTTCAGAAGATACAGTCCGGCAGCATCGAATATATCGAGGACAACGGCAGCCGGGAGCAGCTGGTCGGCAAGGACCCGCTGGCGATCCAGCAGATGGGTGTGGCACTCTCCTTCGTGCCGGAGGACCGTCTCGGTATGGGGCTTGTTGGAAATATGGATCTGGGCAACAATATGATGCTCCGCTCCTATCGCAACGGCAAAGGAATCTTTACCAACCGAAAAGCCCCCTACAAGCTGGCGCGGCAGATGGTGGATTTTCTGGAAATCTCTACCCCCAGCGTAGAGACACCGGTACGCCGCCTCTCGGGCGGTAACGTGCAGAAGGTGCTGGTCGGCCGCGAGATTGCAAACGCCCCGAGTGTGCTGCTGACCGCCTACGCTGTGCGCGGCCTGGATATCAACTCCTCCTATCTGATTTATGACACCATCAATTCACAGAAAATGCGCGGCGTCGCCGTCATTTACGTGGGCGAGGATCTCGACGTGCTGCTGGAGCTGTCCGACCGCATCCTCGTGCTCTGCGGCGGCAAGGTGAGCGGCATCGTCCCCGGCCGCGGCGCCAAGAAGCGCGATGTCGGATTGATGATGACCCGTCTGGGAGGAAAAACCGATGAATAAGCAAACACGCGAACCGCTGATCCATATCACCAAGCGCGGCGTTCTGCCCTGGTATCGCTCACTCGGCATCCGCGCGGGGGCTATCCTGCTGGCTGTGATTTTCTCCGGTCTCATCACCATGCTGCTGACCGGTGAAAACCCGCTGAATATCTATGTGGCGATCTTCAAGGGCTCCTTCGGCAGCGAGCGCCGCATCTGGGTGCTGCTGCAGAACACCGCCATTTTGCTGATGGTCGCCCTGGCTGTCACCCCGGCCTTCCGCATGCGCTGCTGGAATCTCGGCGGCGACGGACAGATCCTGGCCGGCGGCCTCGCCACCGCGGCCTGCATGATCCTGCTGGGCGACAAGCTCCCCGGCTGGCTGCTGATTGTTGTCATGCTGGCCGCAAGTGTTGTCGCAGGCGCCGTCTGGGCCGTGATCCCGGCCTGGTTCAAGGCCCGCTTCAACACCAACGAGACGCTCTTTACGCTGATGATGAACTATATTGCCACACAGATCGTCGCCTTCTTCATTGTCGTCTGGGAGGTTCCCAAGGGGGCCGGGCAGATCGGCATCATCAATCAGCTCTCCAAGGCCGGCTGGCTGCCCCAGGTCGGCCCCTCGAAGTATCTGCTGAACGTCATCATCGCCGTTGTTTTCACGGTACTGATGTACCTGTATCTCAACTACTCCAAGCACGGCTATGAGATCGCCGTCGTCGGCGAATCCGAGCGCACGGCGCGCTATGTCGGCATCAAGGTCGAGCGGATCATTGTGCGCACGATGCTGCTCTCCGGCGCGCTCTGCGGCCTGGCCGGACTGCTGCTGGTGGCCGGCACCGACCACACGCTCACCACCACGATCACCGGCGGGCGCGGGTTTACGGCGGTCATGGTCTCGTGGATGGCACATTTCAATCCGATCGTCATGGTCTTTACGAGCTTCCTGCTGGTGTTCCTCGGCAAGGGCGGCAGCGAGGTCGCCTCCAGCTTTGGGCTCAGCTCGTCCTTCGGCGATATTCTGACCGGTATCATCCTGTTTTTCATCATCGGCAGCGAGTTTTTCATCACCTATAAGGTCAACTTCCGCAAGCACGCCGGAAAGGAGAACGGAAAATGATTGATCTGATCGCTTTTATTCCGCGCGCTGTGATCCAGGGCATCCCGCTGCTCTTCGGCAGCACCGGCGAGACGCTGACGGAGAAATCCGGCAACCTCAACCTCGGCATTCCCGGCATCATGTACGTCGGCGCCATTTCCGGCGTCATCGGCTCGTTTTTCTATGAGCAGGCCGGTGCGCCGAGCCCGTTCCTGACCGTGCTGATCCCGCTGCTGTGCTCGATGGCCGGCTCGCTGCTGATGGGTCTGCTGTACTGCTTCCTGACGGTCACGCTGCGCGCCAACCAGAACGTCACCGGCCTTGCGCTGACGACCTTCGGTGTCGGCATCGGCAACTTCTTCGGCGGCTCGCTGATCAAGCTGGCCAATTCCGCCGTGCCCGTGATCGTGCTCTCGAAGACGAGCTCGTATTTCAGCGCCACGCCCGCCGGCGGTGCCACCGACTGGTTCAGCCGCCTGTTTTTAAGCTATGGCTTCCTGGCCTATGCCGCCGTGATCATCGCGCTGGCCGCGTCCTACATCCTCAAGCGCACGCGCATCGGCCTGCACCTGCGCTCTGTCGGTGAGAGTCCCACCACGGCCGACGCCGCGGGCATCAGCGTCACCAGATACAAATATGTCTCCACCTGTGTCGGCAGCGTGATCGCGGGTCTCGGCGGCCTGTACTATATCATGGACTACGCCAAGGGGATCTGGTCGAGCGACGCCTTCGGTGACCGCGGCTGGCTCGCCATCGCGCTCGTCATCTTCTCGGTCTGGCGCCCGACGCTCGGCATCTTCGCCTCGTTCCTGTTCGGCGGGCTGTATATTCTCAATGTCTACATCCCCACCGGCACCAACCTCGCGATCAAGGAGCTGTACAAGATGCTGCCCTATGTGGTCACCGTTCTGGTGCTGGTTGTCACCTCGATGCGCAACAAGCGCGAAAACCAGCCGCCCGCCTCGCTGGGCCTGCCGTATTTCCGCGAGGAGAGATAATTCCAAATCTGCAACAACGCCGCTGTTCGGTCTGCTCCGGACAGCGGCGTTGTTTGCCTTCTTTCATGCGCTTGCGAAATCACTTGGACGGCGCGCGTCGACGCCGTGCGCGGAAAAGGACGCCAACGTGACTTACGTCTCCCAGACGCGCCGCTTCTAAAACTCTCACAATTTCCGCATAAAACACTTGACGAAAGCCCGGAGGCTGTGCTATATTACATATTACCTGTCATGCGAGAGGTTTC
>CACXDT010000135.1 GCA_902766405.1 Oscillospiraceae bacterium | reverse complement strand
GGCGCCAGCCCCTACGCTTGTATTTGGGCTTGGTGTCGTTTATACCAACTGCCGTTTATTTTGAGACAACGCCTTCTGCGTGATGTTGAATTGTTCACACGGGTCGCCGCGCGGCCAGGGGCGGCTTGCCGCCTGCGCGGTTCCCGGAGGGGAAGGTGTCGGCCTCTGTAATCTGTACGCGGATCGGTAAAACGATCGCATTACAGTGCGGCAACACCGACAAATGGGGCACAGATCCACGCGAGCGCAGCCCCGAGCAGGGCGGCGAGGGCGCGGCCGAGCGTGTGGGGGCGGAGACTGAGATCGACATCTGCGAGGACGGCGGCTGTCTGGCAGTGTACCGAGAGGCCGCCCCAGCCGAGTATGGCCGCGGCGAGGGCCAGCGTGCCGCGGTCGGGCGGCAGGCCGTCCATCGCGCCGACAGCGCTGCCGAGCTCGAGAACGCCTGTCAGCAGCGCGCGGGACGCCTGAGGCGCAAGGCCGGTGGCGGAGACGAGCATCGCGGCCGCGCGGGAGAAGAGGCCGTGGCTGTCGAGCAGCCCGACCAGCACCGTAAAGCACACCACAAAGCCGCAGACCGCAAGCGCTGCGCTGACGCCCTGGCGGACCGCGGCCGGGAAGGCCGCGGTCATGGGCTCGGGCGGCACATCCGGCAGCGAGGTGTCGCCGCGCCGGCAGTCAAAGCACAGGAATACGATCAGTGCCGCGGCGGCGTGGACGGCCCAGAGGAAAAAGCCGAGCTTTGCCGAGTGAAATACGCCGGTTCCCACCGCACCAAGCAGAAAGGCGGGGCCGGCGTTGTTGGCGTAGAGCAGCATTCGCTCGGCCTCCCGCCGCTCGAGCGCGCCGCGGCGATAGAGCTCGGCCACATAGGCCGCGCCCATCGGGTAGCCGCCGGTCAGACTGACCAGCAGCGCCGAGAGGCCGCTGCCCGCGCGGCGGAACAGGCGCTGAAAGCCCAGGCGGCCTAAGAGACCCGACAGGACGAAGAACGGGAACAGGCTCGGCAGGATCGTTTTTGCGCACAGCGAGAGCGCGAAGCGCGCGCTGTCCATCATGGCCTGAGTCGAAAAGGCCAGCGAGATCAGTGCGGCGACGGTAGCGGCAAGGGCGAGCAGCTGCATAGGAACAAAACCTCCCATCGAATCAAATGCCGTAGTATAAGACTATTCCCGCGGACATAGGATAATACAAGCAATTGGCGGGAGGTGCCGCGTGAGAAGGAATGCGATCGTCGGGGGACTGGCGGAGCGGCTGGAGGTGCCGGGCGAGGCGCTGGGAGAGCTGCGTGTGCAGACGGCCGGGCGGACGGCACTGGTGGAAAACCACCGCGGTCTGCTGTCGCTCGGGGAGGAGAGCATCGTGATCGCCGGGGGCCGCGGACGGCGGCTGACGCTGCGCGGCACGGGGCTGCGCGTGCAGGCCATGACGAAGAAGGAGATGCTGATATGCGGAACACTGCAGGCCGTCGAATGGGACTGAATGACCTCATCCACGGCACAGTCCGCCTGGAGGCGACTGGCGCTGCGGTCGAGGAGCTGCTGAACGACGCGGCCGCGGCGGAGATCGCGCTCACAGATGTGGAGAGCCGCGGCGCGTACGCTCTGCGCCTGACAGTGGACGAGCGCGACCGCGCAGAGCTGCTGACGATGGCCGAAAGACGCTATCTCGATGTCCGACAGCTCTCATTGCGCGGTGGGAGCCGTGGCCGCGCCATGCTGCGGCGCCGTGCGCCGCTGCTTGTCCTGGCCATGTTGACGGCGGCGGGGGTGTTTCTGGCTTCGCTGTTCATCTGGGATGTCGATATCCGTGGGGCCGAGAACGTCAGTCAGGGGCGGATCCTGCGCGCGCTGGAGGACAGCGGGCTGCACTACGGCAGCTTCTGGCCATCGCTTTCAGCCGGGGAGCTCCAGAACGGGCTGCTGCTGCGCCTGCCGGAGCTCGCCTGGGCGAGTGTCAATCTGAACGGCTCGCGCGCGCAGGTGCTGGTGCTGGAGCGGGCGGAAAAGCCCGAGATCTACCGACAGACGGCCTTTGCCGACCTGACCGCGAAGGCCGCAGGCATCGTGACGCGCACATCGGTGCGCAACGGACAGTGCCTGGTGCGGCCGGGGGAGCTGGTGACGCCGGGGCAACGGCTGATCGCCGGCACAGTGGACAGTCTGACGGCTGAGCCGCGGCAGGTGCGCGCTCTCGGCGAGGTCTGGGCACAGACCTTTCACGAGCGCACGGCCGTCTGCCCGCTGCCGGAGGAGAAAAAAACCGCTGGCGGCCGGGGGTTCACGCGTCTCGCGGTGAAAATTGGAGAAAAACGCTTCAATTTTTATTTTAACAGTGGAAATCCTATTGACGAGTATGATAAAATGATTCACGAGACGAGAATCGGCGTTGACGGTCTGTTTACCCTGCCGGTCAGCCTGATCCGCGAGGTATTCACCGAGATCCGGACGGAGCCGGGCCGCGAGGCGCGCGCGGACGAGATCGCGGCGCGGCTGCGGGAGACGCTGCGGCAGAGCATCGAGGGCGAGATTCTCTCGGAGACCGTCACCGTCAGCGAGAGCGACACGCGGCTTGTTGTGACGCTGCGGGCCCAATGCGAGGAAAATATCGCTGTATTAAACAATTCATAGGAAAAGAGCCTGACACATGATAGAGAGAACCATACAGGTGGAGCGGATCGAGCACGTCGCGGGCGTGTTCGGCTCCTTTGACCAGAATCTGCGCATCTTAGAGGATGAGCTGCACGTCACGGTGCTGAGCCGGGACAGCAGTCTGCACATCAGCGGCGAGGAGGAGAGTGTGCTGCTCGCCGAGACGGCCATCAACGGCCTGCTGCAGCTGGCCGCCAAGGGCGAGCCCATCGATGCGCAGAATGTGCGCTATGTGCTGCGCCTGGTGCGCGAGGGGAAGGAGAGCAAGATCCGCGAGCTTGCCGGCGACGTGATCTGCGTCACGGCCAAGGGCAAGCCCATCAAGCCCAAGACACTCGGCCAGAAGCAGTACTGCGAGGCGATCGCGAAGAACACGGTCACACTGGGCATCGGCCCGGCCGGCACCGGCAAGACCTATCTCGCTGTCGCAGAGGCCGTGGCGGCCTTCCGCGCCGAGCAGATCAACCGCATCATCCTGACGCGCCCGGCCGTCGAGGCCGGCGAGCGCCTGGGCTTTCTGCCCGGCGATTTACAGAGCAAGGTGGATCCCTATCTGCGCCCGCTGTACGACGCGCTCTTCGATATGCTGGGGGCCGACACCTACCAGAAGTACATGGAAAAGGGCAATATCGAGGTCGCGCCGCTGGCCTATATGCGCGGCCGCACGCTCGATGACAGCTTCATCATTCTTGACGAGGCGCAGAATACCTCGCGCGAGCAGATGAAGATGTTTCTGACGCGCATCGGCTTTGGCTCGAAGGTCGTCATCACGGGCGACATCACGCAGATCGACCTGCCGGAGGACAAGACCAGCGGCCTGAAGGTCGCTATGAAGGTGCTCGACGGCGTTGAGGATATCGCCATCTGCCAGCTCACCGGGCAGGATGTCGTCCGCCACCGCCTGGTGCAGAAGATCATCGAGGCCTACGAGGACTACGACAAAATGCACCCCGCGCCGAAGGAGGACAAGCCCCGGCCGCGGAGACGGTACCCGACCAAGAGATCATAAGGCGGTTTTCGGCCGTGAGTGAGAGGACAGCAGAATGCAGCATGAGATATATGTAAGCCGCGAGGTCAGGAACCTCGGGCACAGGAATTCGGCCGCGCTGATCAAGAAAGCGGCCAACATGGCGCTGAACGCCGAGGGCGTGGACGTGCCGTGCATCATCAGCGTGATGCTGACCGACGAGGAGGGCATCCACACGGTGAACCGCGAGTTTCGCGGCGTCGATCGGGCCACCGACGTGCTGAGCTTCCCGCAAAACGAGCTGATCCCCGGACAGTTTGACGCCGAGGGCTGCGAGCGGGATCTGGACAGCGGCGCGATTTTGCTTGGGGATATGATGATTTCGGTGCCGCGCTGCGAGGCGCAGGGCGAGGAGTTCGGCCACGGCTATGAGCGCGAGCTGATGTATTTGACGGTCCACTCGGTGCTGCATCTGCTGGGCTATGACCACGTGGACGAGGGCGAGCAAAAACGTCAGATGAGAGCGAGAGAAAAAGCAATCATGGGGGATAAGGACTGAATGGAAACGACAAAATCGGCTATGATTACGGTATGCGGGCGGCCCAATGTGGGCAAGTCCACGCTGTCGATCTTGTTGATCACCAGCAGAGCCGGGGCGCCGGTCTGCCGCAGGCGCTCGATC
>CACXDT010000134.1 GCA_902766405.1 Oscillospiraceae bacterium | reverse complement strand
TACTTAAGTGAGCTTCCAAATCTTAAGCGAGTGTCCAAATCTTTGATTTGGCTACACGAGCTTATGCCTGTGGTATTGATTTGGCTAAGCGAACTTATGCAAAGCTGAAGGCGAATTGTGCGGTGTTGCCTCAGCGCTGCTTTTTCTTTATGACCGAACACATCGCGTTCAATCTCATATACAGCCCCGAAGCTCCCGCGTCCGATCAAGCGAACAGTTTCCCAACCTGGCCAAGCTATTCTTTTTTTCCACATCTGACATTGCAGGTTCCTCCTGAATTCATGTCGTCATTTCGAATTGTAATGAATCGTGGCGTTTATGAGCGCATCGTTCTGTCTTACGATTCTTACTGCGTCCCATTGTGCTTTCGTGCCCGCATAGTACACGTCCGTCAAGCCGTCGCATCGACTGAAGGCCCCCCAGGAGATTTTTGTTATGCTCAACGGAATAGCGATTGTCGTCAGCGCGCTGCATCCGGAGAAAGCGAAGTCGCTGAGACTTGTCACGCCCGACGGGAGCTCGATCGCCGTCAGCCCGCTGCAGCCGCTGAAGGCTCCCTCGCCAATGCTCATCACACCCAGCGGCAGCTCGATCGCTGTCAGCCCGCTGCAGCTGATGAAGGCATGGTCGCCGATGCTCGTCACACCCGACGGGATTTTGATCGCTGTCAGCCCGTAGCAAACGCTGAAGGCATAGTCGCCGATGTTCACCACACCCGACGGGATTTCGATCGCTGTCAGTCTGTCGCAGCCGCTGAAGGCAGAGCCGCCGATGCTCGTCACACCCGACGGAATCGTAAACTCTCTGCCCGATTTTCTGTACGGATACGTAATCAGGCAATCTCCCGCCTTTGTATACAACACACCGTCGATACCCGTATACGCAGGATTGCCTTCCTCCACCGTGATCGACGTTAAGGAAGAACAGTAGCAGAAAGGATTTTCCCCAAGCTTCGTCACGCTTGCCGGAATTTCAATCGTTATCAGGCTCTTGCAGTATTTGAACGCTCCCGTTCCGATGCTCGTCACGCTCGATGGAATCTCAATCGGCGTCAGGTCGTAGCAGTTGGAGAAGGCATAGTCGCCGATGCTTGTCACAGTCGTTGGAATGTCGATCGCCGTCAGGTTGACGCAGTTGCAGAAGGCATAGTCGCCAATGCCCGCCACACCCGACGGAAGCTTGACCGTCGTCAGACTGTCGCAGTCGTTGAAGGCATAGTCGCCGATGCCCACCACGCTTCGCTTGTCGAGCTGCTCAGGCACAACAAGATTGCCTGCATTTCCCGTGTATTTTGCTATCACTACGCCGCTGCCTGATTGAAACCAGGTATAGTCACCGGCGGTATAAAGCTGGTCCGAAGACTGCGCTTCCAGCGCAATCTCCTCGCCGCATCGCGCGCATACGATGAACTTGCTATTCCGCGTGATGCCGTCGTCTGTCTGTATTGTATGTATTTCTGTTGCCCAATCGTGACCGGTCAGGCTCTCGCTCTCCCGCCCGCACACCGCGCATACAGCCGGCTGATCACAGGCCCTGTCCAGCCAGGTATGCTCTGTCATCGGGATTTCCCGCTGTTCCACATGGGTCGGATCGTTGGCACACACGCGCTCCTCCACACCGGCTTCTGCGCAGGTTGCCTCTTTTATGACTTGCCAGTCGCCATATGCATGTCCCAGCGCCGGGATTTCCCTCTGTTCCACATGGGTCGGATCATTGGCGCACACGCGCTCCTCCACACCTGCTTCTGCGCAGGTTGCCTCTTTTATGACTTGCCAGTCGCCATATGCATGTCCCAGCGCCTCGCCGCGCGTTATCTTAAACAGCTTATGGGTCTCCGGCGATTCACAGGTCGCCGGTTCCCAGCCCGGCAGAACATACAGTCCTGCCGCGATCAGGACGAGCGCGGCTACAGCGCCCAGAACCAAAGGCCATTTTTTCGGCTTTGACGCCGGTTTTGGCGTCGGTTCTTTCTTCGGCTGCGGCAGATTGTCGAATACTCCTACCGTCCTGTTGTCTTCCGCTGAACCGGCGTCCGCAACGGCTCTGTCCGCTGTCCCGAACAGGCCGACGGTGCCTTCCGTTTCTTTTATCCTGCTGCCGTCACCGACGGATTTTTCGTTTTCCATCCCAGCATCCGAATCCAATGGCATGGGCGGCAGCTCCAGACGCGCCCCGCCCAGCTTCGACAGCTCCGCCAGCATTTCCTCCGCGCTCTGATAGCGGTCTTTGGGGTCAAACGCGCAGGCTTTCAGCACGATTTGCTTCAATTCTTCGCTGCCGTTCAACGGCGCAGGGATGGGCTCCCCCGCGAATCTGCGGTTTCTTGCCTCCTCCTTTTCGGAAAAACTCAGCCGCTGCTTTTCGGCGGACTGAAACGGGCAGCGTCTGTTATTCAGAAGCCAGTAGAGTACAAGACCGAGAGAGCAGATATCCGCGGAAACGCCATAGTGCTGCGCGTGATAGACCTCGGGCGCCATATAGTCATAGGTGCCGATTTTGGCTGTTGCCGTGCTTGTGCCGCTCTTGATGCGGGCGATCCCGAAATCCCCGAGCTTAAAAATGCCGTCTGCCGAGACAAAAATATTCTGCGGCTTGATATCTCTGTGAAGGATATTCTTCTGATGGCAGTATACCAGCGCATGGCAAAGGTCGATGCCCAGCTGCCGGATCTGTTCTTCGGAAAGACTCTGTTCTTTCGGCAGCTTAAGAAGGGGCGTCAGCAGCTCCATTTTGATGAATATATCCCAGCCCAGATCATGGTCGTGCTGAACCGCTTTATACTCGTCGCAGCTGACGATATTGGGGCAGTCGTTGAGCTTCCTCATCAGCTGATATTCGTTGAGAATCTCCCGTGCCTGCTCTTTGAAGGTCTCCGTGATGCTCTCCTCGTCCTGCCCTTCGCTTTGCAGCATTTCAATCTCGCTGTCCGTCTGCGGGATCGAAATATGCTTCATCGCCGCTCGCTCAGAATAGCCCAGCGCATCCTGTTTTTTGATTACGTAGACTGTCCCGAAGCTTCCCCGGCCGATTGCCTCTCCGGTCTTCCAGTCTTGAAAAATATACTTTCCCGTCATTTCAGCCATTCTTTCTTCACTCCATATCCTTATAGGCAATACCGCATAATTCGGCGAGAGCGAATCCTGAGAAAATTTGGGTTCTGATGATGGCACTTTTTCGCCGGAATACTTTGTGTATTTCAAGAAAAAGTGACGAAATCAGGGCGCAAATTTTCCAGGAGGCGCCGAAGGCGGATTGTGCGGTGTTGCCTATAAAATTCTGCACACAATTACAGTTACATTGTCTTTCCCGCCTTTTTCCAAGGCAGAGTCAACAAGTGCTATTGCGCATTCCTCAGCACTGTCCGCGCCGGTCATTATTTCATCTATCTCATAATTGCGCAGCATGTCGGTCAATCCGTCGCTGCACAAAAGATACCGGTCTCCATGCTTCAACTCACCCTTTGCTATGTAGGGTTCGATCAGAAAGTCCTCGGGCTTGATTCCAAGATGCTGGGTCAAGGGCGCTTTTTTCCTTGCCTGTCCTTCCCGTTTTTCAACATGGTCAACGGAAAGCTGCAAGAATTCGCCATTTCTGAGGCGATAGGCGCGACTGTCTCCCAGATTACATACATATACATATCTGTGAGAAAAGTAGAGCGCAGCCATGGTTGAGCCCATGCGTTCCGTGCAAAGCTCCTGCTGTTTTGCCACAACCGCTTCATTGATTTTCAGGCACATGCTATTGAGGAATTTCCGTTCAGGGATAAAATAGTCCTTTAACTTACGGGTCGCAGACTGCATACAATCCGCTGCTGTAAAAGAGGCAACTTCTCCGAAATTCTCTCCGCCCATCCCGTCGAAGACGGCAAGGCACAGTTCCCTGCGAAGCGCTTTTGTCATCGTAACCGGATGCTTCAGCCCGTTGTTTTCGACCTCCAGGCACCGGCCGTCGAAGAAGAAGTTGTCCTCGTTGTTCTTTCGTATCTTTCCTGTATTGCACAGACAAGCTGCATCAAGTATATACGGCATAGCCATACTCCTGTATTCCCGTGCGGCGGAGCTCCGTGACGGAGCTCCGCCGGCTTCGTCCGTCTGTCTGTGTATCAGCCGTCGGCGGCGGCAAACTTGTCCGCCTCATTGTCGAGCGCGGTAGCCAGATCGGAAATCAGCTGCTGCATCGACACAAAGCTGGGCCGCAGATCCGAATACTGGGAGATGTATCTTGCCGCGGAATTGCCCTCCCACTCGCTCTCCAGCGCGCCGACCAGGCTGTCGAGCTTTGCGATTACGCTTTCCACTTCCGCACCCTGCGTGCGGTACTCCGACGCCCTTGCGTGGAGCTGTTCCGGGGTTACTCTGAGCTGTGCCATGTCTGTTCCTCCTGTTATTTTGTATAGTAAACGCAAATGCTATTTGCGTTTACTATATTGGATTAAATGCCGTTTTTCTCGCCCCTGGCGGGGCAACCGAAAAACATGGCAATATAGTAAACTCATTTTTCAAATTCGTTTACTATAATAAATGATATGAAAAACCGGCGTTTGCCGACACTGCACGCAGCCGGACGCCGTCAGGCCTTCCAGTTCTCCGCGCTGCCGCGGAGAATGTCCGGATGGCTGGACACATACTGGTTGATGGCCTCCGTCATGCCCTTGTTTTCTTCATCGTCGCAGCCGCGGAAGAACACGCTGCTGACATCGTCATGGTTGAAATACGCCATCTGATCGCCGGTAATGCCCTCCGGATAGAGGACGCCGCCGTAGTCAAAGAAATACTGCCTGCCATCGTTGGCCACATGGATGGCGCGCGCCACAACCAGAAGCTTTTTTATGCCGCCTTTCAGATAGACGACGCTGCCGAGAGGGATGTAATCGATTTTTTCCATGATCGTTCCTCCTTTGATTATTTATCGCTGCCGCGACCATAGCCGAACGAAGGTCCCAGCTGTTGTGCAAGATCCAACTGCGTATAGTCGAATCTATTACTGAGTTCAAAAGCCACCTGTTCCCGGTGCGGAAGCTGCCGCGGATGGATGGTGTCTGTATTTCCAGTAGCAGGATCGAAACGTCCCGTCGTAGGATTCCTGTAGTTTTCATTGTGAGCACCGTAAAAGTGCTCGTCGTGCGTCAGAAATTGGATGTTATCCGGATTATTTGCCTCGGCAGGATTGCTGCTCGCGTCGAGCATATGGCTCCCCTCAAAGCCTGAAACCTTTCCTGTACGTATCAGCTCTTCCTGCTGGGACACCGTCCAATCTCGTGTTCCGCGTCCCTGCATGACCAGTCGCCGTTCCTGCGCCCACGCTTCATGGACAGCGTCGTCCCTGAGGCCGCCAAACTCCTTTGCGTTTGCATAAATATCTTTGTTCACGTCGTCGGGGCTCTGCTCATCCAGACGCCTGAGACTTTCCGTCATCCTGTCATACTCTTCGGAATTCCAGTGTTTCCAGCCGTCCTTTTTCCCGCTGAGATCCGGGGAATCGCCAAACTGATAGTAATCGTCTGATCTATAATATTCCAGTTTCTTTTCACTCGCATACAGCGGGTTGTCCGTAGCAGCCGACGATACGGCACTGCCCGCATCACTGACGATCTCCTTTATATCCGCTGCATGCTCGAAGCTGGAGGAGAGGATTCTGTGCTCATCGTAAGCCTCTGCAAAGGATTTTCCCTCGGATAAGCTGGATAATAACCCGCCGGTCTCTTTTACGGCTGTCGACGAAAAGCGTTTCACAGCGCCGGATACCAGCCCGGATGCGCCCTCGACCTGCAGTACAGCGCCAAAGTGCTCTTTGCCGCCGACAACATGCTCGGCCAAATCCTTGATTGTGCTATTCTGTTTCACAGCATCGCCTATTTTGTCTGAAACCGCACTGCCCGCCAGGCTTCCAACGAAGGTGCCGACGCCCTTGATAGCAGCGTCCCGTGCAATTCCTCCAACATCCGTGATTCGGCCGCTGGATTCAAGCTGGTCATAAGAAGAGCTGGCTACTCCTTCTATCGCGCTGCTGAGACCCTTGATTCCGGCTTTTGCACAGCTTCCCGCACCAGGCGCAACCAATCCGCCTATCATTCCGGTAACGGCGCCAATGCATCCATGAATTACGATTCGGTCTGTATTCCAGTCCGACATGTCCCATCCGTTTTTGACATACTCATCCGCGGCTGCGCTGAATGTAGCTGAGACCGCGCCGCTGACAGTTCCGACAACAATCGCGCCGACCGGACCGGTAGTGGCGATTGCCACAGCAGAAACAAGTCCGACAAGAACATTCACACCGACCTTTGTCCACTCTGCCTGCTCCTTTCTCTTTTCCATCTCGGCCTGCTCCCGCGCGAGCTGGTTTTCCAGTCTCTCCGCGGCAGCCGCAACGCTCGACTCCTGCGCAGCCATCCGGTTATACGCGTCGCTGGCCGCCTGCAGCAGCGCGGGGACGCTCGCAAGCGCGGCATAGCCGCTTGCGGAAAAGGCGGTTTTCAATTCCCTGCCCTGCCCGCAAAGCTCTGCAAGATGGGCGTCAAGACCGGCGATAAGCGCGTCGATCTGCGCAAAATCGGCGGAGACGTGTGCGCTCTCCAGCGCGTTGACCGCGTCGTTGAGCTGATACACGGACGTGAGGATCGTGCCGAACGCCGTATCTGTCACATCGAAATCCGGTATGGGAAGTGGGACAAGGTCGGAGACCCCTTGTAAAGCGCTCTCCGCCGCTATTGCGATCTGCTGCGTCCGGTGTCTCTGCGCCTCAAGGCGGGAATGCAGATTGCCGAGCTCCTGTTCCTCGATATGTGCGTCTCCCGCAGCGTCAACCTGCTGAGAGTAGGCGTCGACATAGAGCAAGAAGTTCTCCTGAAACAGGCTGAGCAGGATGGACAGTGAGGTTTCTATGCACGAATAGGCCGTATTGAGATATTCCTTCAGGCGGTCGGCGCTGTTTCCGGAGATGTTGGTGCTGGCCGCGACGGAAGACGCCTGCCCCATTACAGCGGACAGCCCTCTTTTCCATTGAGAGACGGCGCCGCCGTATGTGCCCGCCAGGGAACGCAGGGCGCCGTAATCAAGCTTATATCCCATTCCTTTCCTCCTTGCCCGTCAGGAGCCGGAAGCATCCGTCGCTTTCAGCTTCGCGGCGAGCGCATCCATGTCAGCGGCATCCTTCCTGACGAGCCGTTCGAGTCGGAGCATCAGGCTCTGTATTCTGTACAGCCGCTCCTGATACGCATCGACCGTCGGAAGGGAGAGCCCTCCCGCGGCGGCCGCGCTTACGCTCCCTGCGTCAAGCCCGGCCGCCGCAGAGCGGAAGGCGTCCACTTCCGCCGTGAAGCTGTCGTTTAATTTTATCTCTGCCATATGCCACCTCAGTTCACAGCGTTTTCAAATTCGACCTTCCACCGTTCGATCTGGCCCCACAGCTGTCCGATCAGCGGAAGCAGCTCCCGTTTTGTCGCTTTTAATTCGCCGATTTTCCTGTTCAGCGCATCGTGGGCTGCATCCAACCGGTTAAAATAGCTTGCGCAGCCGCTGTCCAGCATTTCCCCTTTTGCACAAAACGCCGTATACGTCTCACCGCGCCAGGACAGCTTTTCATTGAAGATTTCCCTTGTGTCCGACCTGGCTCTGTGAAAATCGCTTTTGATGTCGCTGAGTTTCTCATAGACCGGTTCCAGTCGGGCAAGCTGCCTGTCGCAGTCGTCAACGGTCTGCTGGTACTGACTGCGTTTATACCACGCGTTGTTGATCCACCGCTGAATTTCGTCCCTTGTCGCCACTTGCAACACCTCTCTTCTCTCTATCCGTCTGTTGTGCGCTTTGAAAAAAACTGTGTTAGGGCAATACCGCATAATTCGGCGAGAGCGAATCCTGAGAAAAAATGGGTTCTGGTGATGGCACTTTTTTGCGGAAATACTTTGTGTATTTCAAGAAAAAGTGACGAAATCAGGGCGCATTTTTTCCAGGAGGCGCCGAAGGCGGATTATGCGGTGTTGCCTTAGGTCTTTTCCTGTGACGGACAGTCCGGTACGCGGATGCGTGCGGCCTCGTTGCCTAAAATCAGGTATCCGTCGCCCTTCTGCAGCGAACCTGCAAACTTTTTGACCGTCCCGTACGGCAGATCGCCGATTTTCAGATTGCCGAGGTCGTCGAAAAAGAGCAGCTTGCGGTCGTCCTTTACTTTTTTCAGAACCTCCGAGCCGAACGGGATACTCGCGTTGTCGAGTGCACCCAGTACAAGGCAGAGATTCATGCCCTTGAGCTTTCCTGTGAGGAGATTCCATGCTTCAAGCGCCGTTTTATTCTGTTGAACAGCCTGTATGGCCTCTGCGCTGTTGAGCATCAGCACCAGCGTCGGCAAGGCGTCCAACACGGACAGGTCTCCCTGCGCCACACGCGCATAGCGCTCCTCCGCCGTTTGCCGTACCTGCTGCAGCATATCAACTGCCTGCTCGGGGAGGAAGCTATATGCTGTAACACAGGAAAAGTCGGACAGCGGCTGCAGGGCTCTGTCTATGCTGTCGACGATATAGAACGCCGCCTGCAAGCCGTCGGTTTTCTCTGCTGAGGTAAGCAGGTACCGCTGGAAATTCCGGACATCGTTCCCGCGCCCGGATACCGCTAAGATACCCAACGCCGCAAGCTGGACCGACAAAGGCTTTACCGTTGCATAATCCAGTCCGAACATCAGTCTGCCGCCGTCAAACGCCTCCGGATAAGCGGCATATACTCCGCTCGCAGTGAGATCTTTTGGGATAAACGGGATAGGGATCGCTCTCTTTCCTCCGGCCGACGCTTTTATCTTCTGACAGAAAGCTCGGATTTCCTGCGCGCGGTCAATCTCGCGCTCCATAGCGAAGGTCAGAAAACTCTGGCACTCGAACACGGCGTTTTCATAGGGCACAAGGCAGCGGCCAGGCAATTCTTTCGGTCGGATCGAGTTATGCCCCAAAAGCGCACCATACGCAGTCACATCGTTGTTATATAGCGCGACCCGGTTGGCAAAGGTTGGCAGATATGACATGCCACCGATGGGCTGTGTTGCTGTTGCGACAACGCTGATTCCCACTGTCAGTCCATCCTTGCATAGAGCAAGCAGCGGGTCGTTGTCCAGCGGGAAATACCCCTTTGCAGCGGCCAGATCATCAACGAGAAGCAGGATTTGCGGAATATCTCGCGCTCCGCCCTCCCGATAGGCCGCAAAGGTGCCGACGCCGATTGACATGAACTTCTGCCGTCGCAGTTCCACCTGATCGTTCAACAGCCGAAAGAGATTTTTGATTTTCTCCGTCTCCTGAATCGTCACGACGCCACCCACCTGTGGCAATTCCTCAAAGTTTTTCAGAAAGAGCGACGCAAAATCCAGGATATATATCTGTACTTCCTCCGGGCTGTACATCTCCGCCGCGCTACGCAGAACAGTTTGCAGCAGATTCGTTTTACCCATCAGCTGGGAACCCACAATCAGCGTATTTCGCGAAAAAATGTCCAAACTGTATTCGTCCATAAATTGCGCCGCCGGGTCATCGCGAATGCCGATCGGTACGAATCCAAATGGCCGCGTTGCAGAATCCCCAGAGCTTAGTTGTGGGAAAACAACACTCGTTGGCAACGGAGGGCAGAATATATCTGGCAGCTTTTTGATGCCATTTGCACGGCAATAGGCCGCGATCGCATCGACTGACTCGCGAAGCTGTGTGCTCTCGCTGCCGTCTGCAAGCCGGAGCTTTCCCCCGCCGTAGGCGGATTGGAAGAGTTGGAGATTGTCATCGACCTTCAGATAGCCACGCCCGGGATCTTTGATG
>CACXDT010000133.1 GCA_902766405.1 Oscillospiraceae bacterium | reverse complement strand
GAGCCGCTGCGGAGATCCGGCAGTTCAACCGTAACTCTTACGCTTCTCGGTGAATTGTTTTTTGCCAACGTCTTCTTGACACATACTTCATCATCCTCCTGCTTGACAAATTGGTTCTAAACCTTTATACTGTACACAGTTTCAAGCTACCACTTGAAATTACACTACAAGTTCAAATAAGCTTTCAGCGAAATCATCGCCTCTGGCGAACTCACAGTGTGTGAGAAACAGCCCCTTCGGGGGCTTTTTTATTTCCCCCTGTCCGGGCCAACCGTGCCCCGCGTTCGATTGGTAGCCGTTTTCCTTCAAACACGTTGTTTTCATTAAACGGGATACGGAAAGTATAGCATACCCTGTCAGAAAAGGGAAATAAAAAGCGGCTCGTTCTGTTTTTTATATTTTTCTTCTTATGAACTAAGCTTACAACATATGCGGTCCAATAATCCGGACTATTCGGAACAAAATCGGTTTTCTGCCCCATTATTTCGCTTTGATGAGGAACTGTCGCCTGTCATGTCTTTGTCCCCTGTCCCTTCTGGAATTCTATTAACCTGCAAAGCGAAGAAAAATGCCTGCCCTGTGAACGGCTCTTCTCCACACCGGAGAGAGCCGCCGCAGGGCAGGCGTTATTTATCCAATCGTTAATTGTCATCGTGTGGGACGCGGAACCGTCCCATTCCCTCATGTGCTCCACTTGCGCCTTTTCTGCTGATCTCACTCGACAGAGACCAGCTCGATTCGGAAATTCAGTTCCTTGCCCGCCATCTCGTGGTTGGCGTCAAAGGTGATCGTCGTATCATCCCTGGCGACGATTTTCGCCGGGATAGGTCTGCCATAGGCATCCTGCAGATAAACCTGCTGCCCCACCGATACGCTCTCCGCGCCCGGGAGTCTGGCGATCTCCACCGAAAAAACGGCGTTGGGGTCTACCTCTCCATAGGCCTCGGCCGGTGTCAGGTGTATGTCGACGACCTGGCCAACCTCCATATCGGCCACAGCCGCGTCATAGCCCGGGATCATCTGCCCGGCGCCGCAGATGAATTCCAGCGGTTCGCCGCGATCATAGGAGGAATCGAATTGGGTGCCGTCGTTAAAGGTGCCCCGATAGTGCGTGCGGCATTTTTTACCCGTGTTCTTGCCCTTTGGCATATCGTGGCAGCCTCCGTGGCAGCCGTGCTCCTCGTGCTCGCCGCAGCCGTGCTCGCCGCAGCTATGCCCGTCGCCGTGGTGGTCACAGTTGGCCCCGGTGTTCACAAGCTCCCCGCGCAGATAGGCCGCGACAGCCTCATCCGCGCTGCCTTCCGCCCCGGCGCACAGCGCAATGCCCCGCTCTTCGAGCGCGCGCTGCGCCCCGCCGCCGATCCCACCGCAGATCAGCACGTCGATGTCCTGCCCGGCCAGCACGGCCGCCAGCGCGCCGTGGCCGCTGCCGTTGGAATCTATGATCTGTGCGCCGGTCACAGCGCCGTCTTCCACATCATATACCTTGAACTGCTCCGTATGGCCGAAATGCTGAAACACGTTCCCGTTTTCATAGGTGACTGCGATTTTCATTCTCCGATCTCCTTTTTGCCTGTCCTGTCAGGTCTGGGAATTATCCCGTATTCTTATCTTAAACGAAAGCTGGCCGCTTGTCAACGACGTCAAAGCCGCCATATTTTTCTTGAATCCGTATATCACGAAAAAACTCGCTGCGCTCGGCAAATTGGGGCTGTGAAAAAAGTCGGAAATTGTGGCTTCTATCGTAGGGGCGCTTCACGAAGCGCCCGTGCTGCGCATTTATGATTTTGCAGTAATAGTGGGCGAATTCGTAATATTTCCTGCGGATTCGCCCACTATTTTCAAAGATTAATATTCTTTTCCGCCGGGCGCTTCGTGAAGCGCCCCTACGGCAATACCAGACTTTTTTCACAGCCCCATTTGCTGGCGGTTATTGAATCACGAGGCGGGCCTTGACCCGCCCCCCTTTTGTCCGCTTCGCGGACATTTCCCCCGCCGGGGGAATCTGCCCATCGCGCTCCATAAGCTGCTCTATTGTCTTTTCCTTTTTCGTTCTTGGGTTTGTCTACAGTCAAAGCCGCCGCCCGTTTTTCCGGGCGGCGGCTCTGTTTTCTCCCGACGGCTGTTTTTTCCAGCACACGGGAACAGCTTTATTAACGAGACTATTATCTCGAAATCATTTCCATCTGATGATTATAAGCTGCAAACCGGCAGCGTCCAATAGTAATAAGAAAAATCCTTATCCTCCAGCAGGTTCGGGAATCGGTACGCTTGCTCTGGCTCGAAAACGGTGACGAAAGAATTCTCGTTCATGTTTTCTGTTGCCTCCTTTCCTTGCGTTCGGCGTGGATTATAGTCGTTTTCATTTCCGTTTTCAAGCGTTGATTTGCCCAAAGATTTGTATAAAATATACGAATGGAGCACGCCAATTTTGTTCAATATAACAGAAATCGGCGCAGTTGGTGGCATTTTTCCAACTGTGCCGATTTCAAGTTTTGATATGCTTCCTCCAACACCGGGAGATGACTGCTTCGTGTTATTCCTCCGGTTCTCTGACCCGGATCGACTGGCTGCGGATGCGGTCTACCGTGCCGTCATCCATCAGCTTCAGAAACACCTCGACGATCTTGGGGTCGAACTGGGTGCCGGAGCCGCGGATGATCTCATTTCTGGCAGCCTCCGTGTCCATCGGTTCCTTATAATGGCGCTTGCTGACCAGGGCGTCGAACACGTCGGCCACCGCAATGATCCGCCCGATCTCCGGGATCTCGTCCCCTTTGAGTCCCTGGGGATAGCCGGTGCCGTCATAGCGCTCGTGGTGGTATTTGGCGCCGTCGGCCAGATAGCCCATGGTCTCGATCGCGGCCAGGATGTGCCCACCGATCGAGGTATGCTCCTTGATCTCGCCGTATTCCTCGTTGGTGAGCTTTCCCTCTTTCTTGAGAATCAGATCCGGAATCCCGATCTTCCCCACGTCGTGCAGCAGTCCGGTCTGATAGACCTCCTCCACACGCTGCTCGTCATAGCCCATGGCCTTCGCCAGCGCCATGCTGTAGCCCGCCACGCGGACAGAATGGCCCTCGGTGATTTCGTCCTTGGCTTCAATGATGTTGACAATGGCAAAAATCGACTCTAATGCCAGCTCCTGATACTGGCGGGTCTTTTCCTCGACCTTGGCCTCGAGATCGTGGTGGAAGTCCTCCAGCTCCATGATACGGCTGATCCGCCGCTCCAGCACCGACGGGACAATGGGCTTGGAGATAAAATCACTCGCCCCCATGTCGAGACAGGCGGCCTCCTCCTCCGGGCTCTGGTTGGCCGTGAGGAAAACAAAGGGGATCTTCTGATTGGCGTTCTCCATCCGAATGCGGCGCATCGTCTCCTTGCCGTCCATGCCGGGCATCATCAGATCCATCAGGATCAGATCCGGTCTGCGGCGTGAGACAAATCGCAGCGCCATCTCGCCGCTGATGGCAAGCTGCAGGTCATAGTCCTTTTCCAGTACATCCCTGACGATCTGCAGATTGGTCCTGTCGTCGTCCACCGCGAGAATGGTATGTTTCTTCATGGTATCTCACCTCATAGCGCATTCACAAGTGTTTCCAGCCGGGTATAGTCAAAGCTGCGGCAGCAGCCGCACATTTCATCAAGTTGTTTGTCGAGCTCCTCCGGGTACTGCTTTTCCCTTAAGGTGTTCAGGATGTCCTCGGCATGCAGATAGTCCATCTGCTCGCAGGCGGATTTCAGCTCCGCGGTGAGGGCGGCGTCAAAGCGCTCACAAAAGTCACGGGTTTTTTCGGTTTCCTGCATCAGATACTTCTTGACATAGCCGCCCACATCCGCCACCATCCGGTGCAGCGCCTTCTGCAAGGCCGGGAAACGCTCCTCGATCGTTTTCCAGTCCCCGGCCTTTCCGGCCATCTCCAGCGTATAGGCATCCTCTCCGAGGCCGTAGGCGCCGACGCTCCGCGAGGCGCTTTTGAGCGCATGGACCTGGATCGTAAAGATTTCGGTATCCCGCTTTTCGAACAGCCCCGCAAGTGTCTCCTCTTTTTCGCAGATATCGGCGTAGTAGGTCTTGAGGATGTTATGATAAATCTCCACCGACCCTCCATAGGTCTCAAGACTGCGGTGCATGTCCACACCGGGGATAAAGTCCGGCAGCTCGGTGCGCTCCGGCGCGGCGGCTTCCGGCTTCTCCGACAGGGAGGCCGGTACTTCGGGGGCCGTTTCTTCTTCCGTTGGAAAACTGTTCTTGCCCAGCAGCGTTTGCAGCAACAGCATATTCTGCTCAAGCAGAGCGTTATTCTGGCTCAGCAGCTGTTCCAGCATCGCGCCGCCCTGGCGTGGTGCGCCCTGCCCAGCGGCCGCAATCGGACGGGCAGCCGGAGCGCTCACTGGCGGCTTGTCCTGCTTTTCCTGCGGGGCTTGCTGTTCCTTTTTGACCTGTTCGAGATAGCCCTTCGGCGCGCGCGACTGGATATACTTCTTGATGACCCGGTGCAGCTCCCGCATTTCGATGGGCTTGGCGACAAAATCATTCATGCCCGCCTGCAAAAACTGATCGCGGGCGTCGCTCATGGCATTGGCCGTCAGCGCAATGATCGGGACATTCTTAAAATAGCTGCCCTCCATCTTACGGATATGGCGGGCCGCCTCGATCCCGTCCATCTCCGGCATCATGTGATCCATGAAAATGGCGTCGTAGCGGTTCTTTCTGACCATCTCAATGGCCTCGAAGCCGCTGGTGGAGACATCGATCTTCATGCGGTAAGGTGCCATCAGCCCCTGTGCCACCTGGAGGTTGGTGGTATTATCGTCCACGACCAGGATATGGGCGAAGGTCAGCGGCAGGATCTGCGAGCGGTCAAAGCTCTTTTTCTTGATACTGCTGACGATTTCCTCGCCGTTGAGGGCGTTGATGAGCTGCAGCGTGATCAGCGGCAGCTGCAGCTGCTTATAATCCATATAGGCGCTGTCGGGCAGCTCGTCATTCTCCAGAACAAGCAGGATATTGCTGCGTTGGAACATGAAATCGAGTTTTTCCTGCACGGCGGCAAAGCTTTTCCGGCGAATGAGCACATGGGTCATCCCGGTATAGGAGCGAATTTTGTCCCCCTCGCGGCAGACCTCATAGGCCAGGCCCAGATTTTCCGCCGCCTTGCTCAGGCCCTGGATCAGGCTCTCATTCTGTTCGACGATCAAAAGCTGAACGTTCTGTTTCTCCTTCACTTCGCCGAGCGGCGCATAGCGCGGCGCGCGCTGCCGGACATGTACGGAGAAGGTGCTGCCATGGCCGTATACACTGCTGACCGTGAGATCGCCGCCCATGAGGCGGGCGAGGTTGCGGCTGATGACAAGGCCGAGGCCGGAGCCCGTTGTACTGCGGTTTTTCCGCGTGTCCACCTGGCTGAAGGTGGCAAACAGCTTGCCGATGTCCTCTTCCCGGATACCGATGCCGCTGTCCTGCACGTCAAGGCGCAGCTCGAAATGCTCCTTATCCAGAAATTCTCCGCGCACCTTCAGCGTGATAAAGCCCTCGTGGGTAAATTTGACAGCGTTGCCCAGCAGGTTCATCAGAATCTGCTTGAATCGGATATCGTCGCCAATGAAGTGGTTCGGCAACGCGGGGTCAATGTCCATCATGAAATAGACCGGCTTGCTGGCCAGTCTCACCGAGATCACATTGCTGATATCCATCAGCAGCGACGGCAGCATATACTCCACGTCGGTGATTTCAAATTTGCCGGTCTCGATCTTGGAGAAGTCCAGAATATCGTTGATAATGCCGAGCAGGCTGCTGCCGGAATTCTGTATCGTGCTGAGCGATTCGAGCACGTCCTGCGGCAGCTCCCTGCGCAGCAGCACCTCGCTGATGCCGACAATGGCGTTCATCGGGGTGCGGATCTCATGGCTCATGTTGGCAAGAAACGCGCTCTTGGCCCGGCTGGCCGCCTCCGCCTCCTCCACGGCGTCCAACAGCTGCTGCCTGACATCCTCCTGTGCCTGAATGTCGGCGGTCAGGAACAGGATCTGTCCCTCTGCGTCATCGAAAAACGAGCACTCCACGCGCTTCCAGCGCGCGCTCCCCTCTCCGTCGCGCAGTTGGGAGCGGATTTCGACCTGTCCCTTTTCCCGCAGCGCCGGCAAAAGCTTCTCCGTCAGGAGCGAGGAGAGCGCCTCGCGATCCTCGTCGTCACAGGTGGCGTTCGCCATCAGGCTGCGGATACCGGTGTCGTAGTCCTGTCCGCAGGCGCCAAGGAACAGGCCGGTCTCTCCGCCGCCCTGCACAAGCGCGGTCATCCGGCCGGTGGACAGTTCAAGAATGCCGCATTCCTCAAAATGATTTCGGATGATATGGCTATACGAGCGTATCCTGTTATCTTCGGCATCCGGCGTTCTGCCAGAATGCGGTTCAAACTTGGTCTTTGGCTCCATTCTGTTTGTTTTTCCTTTCTGTCGGTGCCAGTATCACGAAAGAATTCTGTTCTCTAACGATTTATTATACATCCTTCTTCCCTGTTTGTCCACGAAAAGCGAATTCTATTTTTTGAGCACCAAAAGAGAGCCCATCCTGACGGATAGACTCTCTCAAACGTGACAGGGAACGGCTCTTGCCCCAGTGTGCAGAAGCCGTCCCCTGTCCCAGACGAATCTTATACTAATATCTAATAGAAATCTTTAATTCTCCACGGCAGAATTTGCGCCATACTGCGTTTCGTCGGCACAAGCTCCGGATCG
>CACXDT010000132.1 GCA_902766405.1 Oscillospiraceae bacterium | reverse complement strand
TCTCCCTCCATCGTCTCTGTCACCACCGTCCGCAAGGGCAAGGTTCGCAGAGCCAAGCTGTACTACCTGCGCGACCGCGTGGGCAAGGCCGCCAAGATCAAGGAGAAGCTGTAATTTCCCTCTTGCCAGCGGAAAAAAGCGACCATGTGAGAGTAATCTCGCGTGGTCGTTTTTTAACGCCTGCGGATGGATCATTGATTGAATGCGGAGAATAGATCCGTGTTTTGCGGCAATTTTTTAGGTTGCCAATCGGACGTATTCAGGTGTATAATAACACGATACCTAAGCATATCCTATAAATTCCTGTAAGGTGGTAGCTATGGCGACAGAGAAAAAAGAGAGCCAGCGCCGTCCGTCCGGCGCTCCGGCAAAGAAAGAATCGAATCCCCAGAAGGAGACCTATGAGTGGATCCAGAGCCTGATCACGGCGCTGATGATCATTGTGCTCGTCTTCCTGTTTGTGGTTCGCGTGATCGATGTCAGCGGATCCTCCATGAATCCCAACCTTTGGAACGGGGACAAGATGCTGGTCTCCGGCCTGTTCTACACGCCGAAGGCCGGGGATATCGTGATCTTCAAAAAACCCTCGTACAGCACGGAAAAAGCGCTTGTCAAGCGCGTGATCGCCACCGAGGGACAGACGGTCAACATCGACTTTGAACAGGGCATCGTTTATATCGACGGAAAGCCGATCGAGGAGGACTATATCGCCGAACTGACGCGCACGAAAGAGGACTTTATCGGCCCGAAGACCGTGCCCGAGGGCTGCGTGTTCGTCATGGGCGATAACCGCAACGCCTCGACCGACAGCCGTGATTCCCGCATCGGCATGGTGGATACGCGCTATATCGTCGGCAAGGCCATGATGGTGATTTACCCGCTCAATACGATCCGGATCATCAACTGAGCAGGGTATTGCGAGGTTTCCATGGACTACGAGAAAATGAATATTCAGTGGTTTCCCGGCCATATGACGAAGGCCCAGCGGATGATCGAGGAGACGCTTCGTCAGGTGGACGCCGTGTGTGAGATTCTCGACGCGCGCATCCCGCGATCCAGCCGCAACCCGGACATCGACACGCTCGCGGCGGGAAAACCACGGCTTGTGATCTTAAACCGCATCGATCTGGCCGACCCGGCGATCACAGCAAAATGGCACAGCTGTTTTGAGTCGCAGGGGCTGCGCGTGCTGGAATGCGACGCGCGCTCCGGCAAGGGTGTGCGCGAGTTTGCTCCGGCGGTGCGCGCGCTGCTGGCGGACAAGCTGCGCGACTACGAGGCCAGGGGGCAGGTCGGCCGCACGCTGCGCGTGATGGTGCTGGGGATCCCAAACGTCGGAAAGTCCACCTTTATCAACAAGGTGGCCGGAAGGAAAGCCGCCGTCGCCGGCGACAAACCCGGCGTAACGCGCGGCAAGCAGTGGATCCACGTCGACAGCGGACTGGAGCTGCTGGATACGCCCGGCATCCTCTGGCCCAGATTTGACAGCCAGGAAGTCGGCGAGATGCTGGCCATCACCAACGCCATCAAGGCCGAGGTGTTGGACAAGGAGACGCTCGGCGCGAATTTCATGCTGCGTCTGCGCGCCATGTACCCCACCGCGCTGGCAGAGCGCTACCAGTTTATTCCGAATCCGGAAGCGAACGGCTTTGAACTGCTGGAGGCGGCCGGGCGAAAGCGCGGCTTCCTGATTTCCGGCGGTGAGGTGGATATTGAGCGCATGGCAAATACGCTGCTCTCGGAGTACCACGACGGAAAGCTCGGACGGCTGAGTCTGGAGGCGCCCGATGCCTGAGCTCTGGTCATTGGAAAATGAGATCTATGACGCCGGTGTCCGCCTGCTGTGCGGCGTGGACGAGGCCGGACGCGGCCCACTGGCCGGACCGGTGTGCGCCGCCGCTGTGATGCTGCCGCGCGGCACTGTGATCGAAGGCCTTGACGACTCAAAAAAGCTCACGGCCAAAAAGCGGGAAGCGCTGTATGAGGCGGTGATTGAGAAGGCGATATCCTACGGCATCGCCTTTGCTTCGGTCGAGGAGATCGAGGAGCGGAACATTTTAAACGCGACCTTCCTTGCGATGAACCGGGCGCTTGCCAGGCTCGACCCCGCGCCGGCGCTTGCACTGATCGACGGCAACCGCAATACCGGCATCGAACTTCCGAGCTGCTGTGTCGTCGGCGGCGACGGCCTGTGCGCCGATATCGCCGCGGCCTCGATCCTGGCCAAGGTGACGAGGGATCGCTATATGGATGAAATCGCGGAGCAGTACCCGGAATATGGCTTTGAGAAGCACAAGGGCTACGGCACCAAGGCCCATTACGCGGCGATCCGCGAATATGGGCCCTGCCCGATCCACCGACTGAGCTTTCTCAGGAGACTGCACTGATGGCCGGACCGAAACGGGAGCTCGGCAATTGGGGCGAAGAGAAGGCGGTCACATACCTCCGCTGGCGCGGCTGGCACATCGTTGAGCGCAACTTCTCCTGCCGCCTGGGCGAGATCGACATCATCGCAAGCCGTTTCCAGGTGCTGGCCTTTATCGAGGTCAAGCTCCGCCGGGACGACAGCCACGGCGAGGCCAGGGAGTTTGTCACCTGGCAGAAGCAGCGGCGCATTCTGGCTGCTGCCGGGTATTATCTGGCCGGAAGAGAGACCGGCCTTCAGCCGCGCTTTGATGTGATCGAGGTCTACGCCCCGCGGGGAAGGGACACGCTGCACCCGCGAATCCATCATATTCCCGCCGCGTTTGAGTGATAAGAAAATCGGGAGGGGCAAGCCCTCCCGATTATCCGGCCTGTGATCACGCGGATCAATCAGTTTGTGCCTCTGGCGCAGAACGTGGCGCAGTAGGTCTCGCCCTTCGAGCTGGCCTTTTCGTTCTGCACATTGATTCTCTGTGCGCTGCAGCGGCAATCGACCGTGTTGTACTTGCAGTTGGTCACATCGCAGCCCACGCCGGGCAGGATGTCGCTGTGTTTTTTATCACTCATAATCTGACCTCCTTCTGGTTTAGCAGCACTATTTTATTCTTATTCAACGGTTTTTATTCATAGAAACGGAATCATACAAATGGCACTTTATACGATCGGTGATCTTCACCTCTCGCTGACGGCGAACAAACCCATGGATGTCTTCGGCCCACGCTGGACGAA
The DNA here is from genome assembly GCA_902766405.1 of Oscillospiraceae bacterium. GTDB lineage: Bacteria > Bacillota > Clostridia > Oscillospirales > Oscillospiraceae > Limivicinus. The sequence continues at coordinate 3,454 of CACXDT010000132.1, read as the reverse complement.
CTATGTCGAGCGGCTGCAACAGGGCTTTTCCGAACTCACAGCGGACGATGTGACGGTTCTGGCCGGGGATCTCAGCTGGGGGATGGGGCTGGAAGAGGCCGGAGCCGACTTCGATTTTATCCACGCTCTGCCGGGGAAAAAGATCATAGTAAAGGGCAACCACGATTACTGGTGGACGACGGCCAATAAAGCAAAGCGGTTTTTTGCCGCGCGCGGCATCGACAGCATCGAGATTCTGCACAACAACTGTTTCTTTTACGGTGACAATGCCATCTGCGGGACTCGCGGCTGGTTTTACGAGGAGGAGCGCGGCGGCGAGCATGACAAAAAGATCATGCTGCGAGAGATCGGCCGGCTTGAGACCTCGCTGAAGGCGGCGGGGGAGCGCGAGAAGATCGTCTTTCTGCACTATCCGCCGGTCTATCAGAACTATCGCTGCGCAGAGATCCTGGCGCTCTTCCGCGCCTACGGCGTCCGGCGCTGCTACTACGGCCACCTGCATGGCAAAAGCATCGCCTGGGCCTTCAACGGTGAGCTCGAGGGAACCGCTTACCGCCTGATCTCAGCTGACGCGGTGGCGTTTAAGCCCCAACTGGTTTTGAACTGATCCATCTCGTAAACGAAATTGAGAATTGTGTTTACGATAATTTACGCCGCGTTCACAAAATACTCTTTACATTTGCTTAATTCCGGGTATAATAGAGATAGATTGAATACAATCTATTAGAAACAGAAAGAAAAGGAGAGTTTTACAATGGCTGAAATTATTATTAACGATGTAGCTCAGTTCGAGCAGGAGGTCCTGAAATCCGAGCTCCCTGTCCTTGTGGACTTCTGGGCCACCTGGTGCGGCCCCTGCCGCATGCAGGCCCCCGCTGTCGCCCAGATCGCCGAGGAGCAGGCCGGCAAGGTCAAGGTCGCCAAGGTCGATGTGGATGAGGTTCCCGCCCTGGCGCAGAAGTACGGCATTGCCAGCATCCCCTCGCTGCTGATCTTCAAGAACGGCGAGCTCGTCAATACGCTTGTCGGCGTACACTCCAAGGGCCAGCTGGAAGCGGCGCTTGCTTAAGGCATCGGACGTAAAAGTGGCTGTGAAAAAGTAAAGCTTTGTCGTAGGGGCGGCAATCTGCCGCCCGCGCGGCACAGCCTGTTATGTGTATGAAAAAGTTGGGCGAATACGCAGTAAGAATGCGTATTCGCCCAACTTTTTGTACGAAATGCTTATTTCACGTGCGGGCGGCTAATAGCCGCCCCTACGATAGGGAACGCAATTTCAGACTTTTTTCACAGTTCCCGTATTATTCTTAAAACGTTTGCCGCAACAGCCGCGTGTTGATGCCGTGCTCGCCAAGAAGGTAGATGACAGCGTCCGCGTTTTTAGGATTGGCCTGTAAAAGCCCCTTGCGCACATGCATACTTGGCACATCGATCGCTCCGCCGGACCAGACGCACAGCAGGGCTGTCAGCGGCTGGCGCTGCTGCGACAGGAAGAGATCCTCCGAGGAGGGGCTTAAATCATTGGAAAAAACGGACAGATCACCGTTTTCTGTCAGCGTAACCAACACCTGCGCCCTATCTGCGGCGCTGTTTGTCAGCGCAGCGTCCGCGGCCTGCCGCATTTGCTCATAGAGTTCCATGCGTTATTTGCTCCTCTTGTTCTTCAGAATCTTGATCTCGCGCTTGGCCGCATAGGGGAGGATCGCCTTGAGCTTGTCCTCGGCGCGGTACATCGTGGAGCACTCGGGCCGGTCGCGCTCGAGGTGGATGGCGTCAAACTCGCACTTTGTCGTGCACAGACCGCAGCCAATGCACTGGTTCTCGTCGATCTCGGTAGCGCCGCAGCCGAGGCAGCGGGCGGCCTCGGTTTTGACCTGTTCCTCGGTGAAGGGCAGGCGGTCCTTTTTAAAGCTCTTCGCCTTGGCCGCGTCATAGTGCGGCGTCTGGCGCTTTGCGGTGTCATAGCCGGGCTGCAGCACGATATTCTCTTTGTCGAGCTCCTTGAACTGCCGCAGATTGCGCCAGATCAGCTGATCCTGGCCGGGCTGCACATAGCGGTGGATCGAGGTGGCGCCCTCGCGGCCCTGGGCGATCGCGTCGATGGCGAACTTCGGGCCGGTCAGCACGTCGCCGCCGGTGAAGATATCCTTCTGCGCGGTCTGATAGGTGGTGGCGTCGGCCTTGGGGAGCCCCTTCTCGGTCTTCTCCATCGCACCGAGATCCAGCGTGCCCCAGTCGATACGCTGTCCGATCGCGCCGATGACAGAATCGACCTCAATGGTCTCAAATTTGCCGGTGCCGATGGGCTTGCGGCGGCCCTTTTCGTCCGGCTCGCCGAGCTCCATGACCTCGACCTTGAGCCCGCAGACCTTGCCGTCCTTGCCGAGCACCTCGGTGGGATTCGAGAGGAAGCGGAACTTCACGCCCTCGCGCAGGGCTTCCTCGTATTCCTCGCGGTCGGCGGGCATCTCCGACTCGCTGCGGCGGTAGACGACCGTCGTCTCAGCGCCGAGACGCAGGGCGGTGCGGCACACGTCCATCGCGACGTTGCCCGCGCCGATGACCGCGCACTTTTTGCCGATCAGCGGCTTGTTGCCCAGATTGACCTCGCGCAGGAAGTCGACGCCGCCGAATACGCCCTCAAGCTCCTCGCCGGGGACCGCGATCGGGCTCGACTTCTGGGCGCCGATGGCCAGATAGAAGGCCTTGAAGCCCTCCTCGCGCAGCTGCTGAATGGTCTTGTCCTTGCCGATCTCCACGCCGCACTCAAAATGCACGCCCATCTGGCGCAGCACGTCGATCTCGGCGTTCAGCACGTCCTTTTCGAGCCGGAAGCTCGGGATGCCCATGGTCAGCATGCCGCCGGGCATGGGATTGCGGTCAAACACGGTCACGTTCTCATAGCCCATATTCGCCAGATAGTAGGCGCAGCTCAGACCCGCGGGGCCGGCGCCGATGATGGCGATTTTCTCGGGATACTTGCTGAAATCGGGCTTGAAATTCTTCAGCGGCGGGATGTAGCGGTTCTCGGCCTTCAGCTCGAGCTCGGCCACAAAGCGCTTGATTTCGTCAATGGCGACGGCCTGGTCTACGGTGCCGCGCGTGCAGGCCTCCTCGCAGCGGCGGTTGCAGATGCTGCCGCAGACGGCGGGGAAGGGGTTATCCTGCTTGATGAGCTTCAGCGCGTCGAGATACCGGCCCTGCGCCGCCATCTTGATATAGCCCTGAATCGCGATGTGCGCCGGGCAGGCGGTCTTGCAGGGGGCTGTGCCGCTGTCGTAGCAGTTCTCCTGATTGTGGATCTTGTAATCCGGGTCCCAGTGATCGGGGCCCCAGGCGGTGTCGTCGGGCAGCTCGTGCTTCGGGTAGATCATCGGGCCGTTCTTGGTGCACAGCTTCTGGCCCAGCTTGGCCGCGCCCGCCGGGCAGACCTCGACGCACTTGCCGCAAGCCACGC
>CACXDT010000131.1 GCA_902766405.1 Oscillospiraceae bacterium | reverse complement strand
CATTCGCTCGTTTTTGCGAGCTTTTTGATTCTACCACATCAAGCTTTCAATGTCAAGAAAAAATTTTGCTTTCGCAAAACTTTTTTCAAGCTTTGTTCACTTTGCTGTGTTCAAATCTCCGCCGTTCGTCGCGGCTTGGCTAATATACACCTATCTCCCCCCCGTTGTCAAGCCTTTTTTTCGCTTTTTTCAAGAAATTTTTGGGAGCTACATATTGTTTGTTTTTCTGTCCAAACTATACTGTATGTACCACACTTTTACAGATGTTCCTCCGGTTCATCCGGAGAAGAGGCCGCGCTGGCCTCAGCCGCTGCGCAGCGTCGCGGTGATCGAGCTTTTCAAGCGCTGCGGCGACTTCAACCACCGCAGCATCGCGGTCGGTCTCGATCAGAGCGAGCTCGTCACCGTCTGCTGGCTGGACGGACTTGTGTCAGGCGAAATGGTCAGCGACCTGGTGCTGCGCCCGCTGACCGAGCGCAGCCGCACCGGTGAACTGACGGTCGAGTCCCTGGCGCCGCTGCTGCTGCAGGGCGGGATCTACGCCTACACGGTGCAAAAACGCACACAGCTTGACGATGTGATCTCAGACCTCTGCCACGGCTGCTGCGCGATCATCCTGGACAGCCCCGCGCTGGCGCTGTGCTTTGAGACGCGCTCGGCCAACGTGCGCGCGATCGGCGAGCCGACGCTGGAGAAGTCGCTCAAGGGCGCAAAGGACGCCTTTGTGGAGACACTGCGCACCAACACGGCCCTGCTGCGCCGTCGCCTGGCGACACCGAGCCTGAAATCGATCGAGAGCAGTCTGGGGCGCAAGTCCTCGACGCGCGTAGCGCTTTTATATGTAGAGGATGTAGTCTCGCCGGAACTCGTGCGCGAGGTCGCGCGGCGGCTCGATCGGCTTGATGTCGACGCGGTGCTCTCTACCGGAGAGCTCGAAGAGGTCCTGTCGGACGCGCCGCGCTCGCCCTTCCCGCAGGTGATCCACACCGAGCGCCCGGATCGCTTCGCGCAGTATCTCAGCCAGGGCCGCGTCGGGCTGCTGGTGGATGGGCTGCCGATCGGCCTGATCGTGCCGGTCAGCTTTGCCGAGTTTATGAAGGTCAACACCGATGTCAGTCAGCACTTTCTGGTCGCGAGCGCGCTGAGCGTGCTGCGCTGGCTGTCGCTGCTGCTGGCACTGTTCCTGCCGGCGAGCTATGTCGCGATGGCGATGTACCACCAGGAGATGATCCCGACACAGCTGCTGCTGTCGATCATCGAGGCCAAGCAGAACGTGCCCTTTTCGACACTGCTGGAGGTGCTGGGCATGATGCTCTCGTTCATCATGCTGCAGGAGGCCGGACTGCGCCTGCCAAACCCGATCGGCGATACCGTGTCGATCATCGGCGCGCTGATCGTCGGACAGTCGGCCGTCGAGGCGCAGGTGGTCTCGCCGATCGCGATCATCGTGGTGGCCGTGTCCGGGATCGCCTGCTACACGCTGCCGAGCCAGGATCTGGCCTCGGCCGTACGGCTGAGCAGTATACTGGCCCTGTTCGCGGCCGCGCTCGCGGGGCTCTACGGCGTGGGGCTGTACGCCTGCCTGCTGCTGTGGCACCTCTGCTCGATGGACAGCTTTGGCCTGAGCTATCTCGCGCCGCTGACTGAGGATCGCGCCGGCGGGCTGCGCCGTCTGCTGCTGCGCCGCCCGCCGCATCTTCGGCAATTGCGGGATAAACTGCTCAAGCCCAGAGACAGGAGGCGTCGCGCGTGAAAAAGAAGCTATCTCTACTATTTATAATAGTATGCGCCCTCTCCCTCGGCGGCTGCGGCATCTTCGCCAAGGCGCGCGGGGTGGAGCACATGCTGGTGATCCAGACGCTGGGTTTTGACCGCGCCGACCGCGGTGTCCGGCTGTCGCTGGCCTCGTCGGCCGGAGTCAGCGCCGAGGAGGGGCCGAAGCGCATGCAGGGCGAAGGCCCCTCGATCACCGCGGCAATCGAGACGGTTCGCGGCAGTGTCAACGAGGAAGAGCTCTTCTGCGCGCACATCGGCCATGTGCTGATCGGTGAAGAGACCGCCGAAACGGGCATCGGAGAGCTGCTGAACTATATCTGCCGCTCGCCGGAGCTGCGCATCAGCGTGCCGGTGTATGTCGTCCGGGGCGGCACGGCGGGGGCGTGTGTGCTGACCGTGGGCGACGGACGGCACGGCGTCTGCGACGCGCTCGACTCGGTAGCCGGCGAGGTGAAGCTGCGCGGCGACGGCCGCTGCACCAGCGCGGCCGAGATCGCGCAGGGGCTCGCGCGCCGCGGCAGCGCCCTTGTGTGCGCGATCCGCTGCATCCCCTCGGCCGAGAGAGACGAGAGCGCCGGGGAAGAATCGCAGCAGGCGTTGAAAACCGTGACGGCCGACGGCTATGCCGTACTGGACGGGGAGCGGCTGGCCGCCTTTATCGACCGGGAAAACGCCGTGGGCGTCGGGCTGCTGACCGGCGCCGCCGGCCTCTGCGAGCTGCCGGTGGTCGACCGCAACGGCCAGACCCAGACCCTGACGCTGTCCGATGGCCACAGCCGCCTGCGCCCGGTCTGGAACGCCGACGGCGCTCTGACCGGGCTGGACGTGGACGTGCGGGCCTCGGCCATCCTCAGCGAGAGCGGCGACGGCGGCGATGAGGACTACGAGCAGTCGCTGACGGCCCTGTTCGAACAGGAGCTCTCCGCGCGCATCGCCGCTGTACTGAAGCTCGAGCGCCGGCTCGGCGTGGACTTTTTAGGGCTCGCCGAGCAGCTGTCGCGCACCGACTCGGGGCGGTTTGACGCGATGGCCGAGCCCTTTGCGGCCGCGCTGCCGGAGCTGACCTTTCAGGTCAGCGTCAGCGGGCAGCTTTCGCACACCAGCGATCTGCGGGAGGATCTGTGAATGGAGCAACAACAACTCACCGTGCGGCAGCTGCGCGCGCTCGGCGCCGTGTGGCTGCTCGCGCCGGCTCTGCGGCTCTACCCGGCCACGGCGGCAGAGCTGGCCGGACGGGCCGCCTGGCTGTCGCCGCTGCTGGCCCTTCCCGCGGCCCTGGGCTACGGCTGGCTGCTGCACCGCCTGCTCGCGCGGCGACTGCCGGGAGAGGACACGGTAAGCCTGCTGCGCCGCGCGCTGGGGGAGCGCGCTTCCCGGGCGGTTTTATTGCTTATCGGGCTGTTTTTCCTGTTCTACGCGGCCTTCAGCCTGCGCAGCGGCGCCCAGCGCTTCATCACCACGATCTTCCCGCAGGCAAAGCCCGTCCCCTTCACGCTGAGCATGGGGGCGCTGGCCGCGCTGGCCGCCGCGGGGCCGCTGCGCACACTGGGGCGCTGCGGCAAGGTGATCCTGCCGGTTTTACTGCTGACACTGGGCTTCATCCTGCTGGCAGCGCTGCCGACGGTACGGCTCGAAAACCTGCTGCCACTGCGTCCGCGCGACGCGCTGCCGGCCCTGGCAGGCGCGCTGCCGGGGCTTGACGTGCTGGCAGCTGTATTATTTCTGTCGCTCTTCCTCTCCGCGCCCGGCGAGGGGCAGCGCTTCGCGCCGACGGCTGTCTGGATCGCGCTGCTGGGCCTGCTGCTGAGCCTGCTGGGGCTCACGCTGGTGGGAAATTTCGGCGCCGAGCTGACCGCCTCGCTGCAGCGGCCGTTTTTCTATCTGGTGCGCAACCTGGTGTTTTTCCGGAATGTGGAGCGTGTCGAGGCCCTGGTCGTGGCCCTGTGGGTCTTTTCCGACTTCCTGCTGGTCTCGTGCTCGCTGACCGCGGGCGTGCGCTGTCTCGCCCCGGCGCTGGATCGGCCGGAGAAGCGGCTCTCGATCCTGTGCGCGCTCGCCGCGGCTGTCCTCGCCTGCTTTCTGGGCCGCAGTGCCGCGAGCTATGCCGCCCTCTCCGAACGCGTCGTCCCGCTCGCCGGAATGAGTCTCGCGCTGCTCCTGCTGCCGGGCTGCTTTCTGATGGGGAAATGGCGGAGGAAGATATAAAGTATGGGGCGGCTAATATCTTGCCGCCCGCTTGCAGTACTCTCTTGCGTGGCAAAATCATTTGATCAGTTTATATGCATCCTAACTTCAGATCAAAGAATTCGGTAATTCCCACACCTAAGGAAACGCTGAATATGGAAAAAGTTGAATCGCTGTTACTTCGATGGACGGGAATGCACTATAAGTACTCAAAAAAATATCAATGAAAATGAATAAGTAGGCGTGTACCAGTCAACCATTTTCGCCATCATTACAGAATAATTGTCAGTTAAGGGGGCAACTTTTGCAAAATTGCAAAAAGTTGCCCCCTTAACTTGATATTCTTTGAGGATTCGGATATACTGTCATTGAGGTGATTCCATGAACATCTATAAACGGGAAAAGTATCTTCGCCGCTTGCGCGGTTTTTTCCATGACACCGAAATGATCAAGGTCGTCACCGGTGTGCGTCGCTGCGGGAAGTCCTG
>CACXDT010000130.1 GCA_902766405.1 Oscillospiraceae bacterium | reverse complement strand
GGGAGAATTTGTGTTCACTAAAACAAAGGCATCGCAGGGGGAGAAATACTGAAGACTTAAGACTGAAAAATGAAGAATGAATAATAAAGGTGTCGCTTCGCGACAAATTCAATCATCCCCGAAGGGGATTCCTCCATTATTCATTTTTAAGTTTTCAGTATTCATTATTCATTTCCGGTTTATCCGGCTTTGTCATGCATAAAAACAAAGGCATCGCAGGGGGAGAAATACTGAAGACTTAAGACTGAAAAATGAAGAATGAATAATAAAGGCGTCGCTTCGCGACAAATTCAATCATCCCCGAAGGGGATTCCTCCATGATTCATTTTTAAGTTTTCAGTATTCATTATTCATTTCCGGTTTATCCGGCTTTGTCATGCATAGTTAGGCGTCCCGAACGGCGGCTTGCAGAATCGTGTTGGCGATCGGCCCGGCGTTGACAAGACCGCCGCCGCCGCGCTCGACCAGAACGACGAAGGCGTAGGGGTGGCTCTCGTCAGCCAGAAAGCCGACAAACCAGGCGTGCGTCGTGCCGTCGCCGAGCTCGGCCGTGCCGGTCTTGGCGGCGATGTTCAGCGCGGGGAAGTTTTGCCGTCCGTAGTGCGAGAACACGTTGTAGCTCATCATGCTCGCCAGGCGCTGCGCCGTGGAGGCGAGCATCAGCTGGGTGCCGCTGCCGTCGACCCTGGTCTCGAGCAGATGCGGCTCGACCAGAAAGCCGTTGTTGGCGATCGCTGACACAAAGCGCAGCATCTGATAGGGGTTGACAAGGTCGGTGCTCTGTCCGATGCCGGACCAGGCGAGCTCCGGGTCGCCGACAAACTCCGTGGGATAGCGTCCGGCCGCCGTAGGGATACCGTCGAGACTGTGCGTGTCGAGAAAGCCGTAGGCCCTCGCGTGCTCGGCCATGCTGTTCTGCCCGACCTTGACGGCGATTTGCGCAAAGGCGCTGTTGCAGGAGTTTGCGAGCGCCTCCTCAAAGTTCTGCTCGTAATGGGTGCCGGTGCACTTGATCTCGACGCCGGCGATCACGTACTTTCCTTCACACAGGAAGCTGCGTGTGTCCATGCCCGGAACCGATTCGATGGCCGCCGCGGCGGTCAGCAGCTTGAACACCGAGCCCGGCGTAAAGGTGGCCGAGAGACAGCGGTTGATATACGCGCCCTCCTGCGGCACGGCGTCGGCATCCGCGGGATCGACCGCGGGGGTGGATACCAGCGCCAGGATTTCGCCGGTTTTGTAGTTCGAGAGCAGCACGGCGCCCTTGCGGCCGCCGAGACTCTCGTAGGCGAGCTTGCATAGCTCACTGTCCACGGTCAGCGCCAGGTCGGCGGTGCGGCCGCGGGCCGTGCCCGTCACCCAGCTGTAGCCCTGCAGAGTGTTCCAGAAGGTCGACAGCGCGCCGGTGCCGCTGCGGTTCCAGAAATCACCGGTGATGTGATAGCAGGCCAGGCGCGTCTCATAATCGCTGTTGTAGTGGACGCCGGCGCTGTCATAGCTTGCGAGCAGACGGCCGTCCCGGTCGGTCAGGCTGCCGGTGGACATGGAGTTGACCGTAGAGAAGGCGCCGGCCCATTCGCGGCCACGGTCAAGCCAGCGCATCACGTAGACGGTGAGCCCGGCCACGATCAGCAGCGCGATCAACAGCACCGAGATGGCGCGGTGTGCAATTTTGGTCATACCCCGTTCTCCTCATCCTCATCGAAGTCTTCCTCCCCGCCGTCAAGCGGCGGCAGATCGGCCTCGGCCGGGCGGACGACAAAGCTGGCGTCGCGCCGGTTGTCCGCGCCCTTGAGAAAGGCCATCAGCATCCAGCAGCTCAGCAGCGACGAGCCGCCGCGTGAGACGAAGGGGAAGGTGACACCGGTGAAGGGCAGAATATCCAGCGAGCCGAACACGTTCAGGCCCAGCTGCACCATCAGCATCGTCATGGCCCCGCACGAGGCGATGGCAAAATAGGCCGTGCGCCCGTGGCGCGCCGAGCGCAGCGCAAAGAGCGCCAGCGCGAGCACGGCCAGCACCATGCAGACCGCGATGATCAATCCCAGCTCCTCACAGATCACGGCGAATACCATGTCGGTGTTCGCGGCCACAATGCCCTTGAGCCAGCCGGCCCCGGCTCCCTTGCCCAGCAGTCCGCCCGAGGCGGCCGCCGACATCGCGCGCGTCTGCTGATAGCCAGCGTCGTAAATATCCTCCCAGACGTGGCCCCAGGTGGCAAAGCGCCGGGCGATATAGGGCTTGATCGAGACCGCCATCACGCCGGCCATGCCGGCACCGGCGACGGCCAGCAGCACCGTGGCGATCGAGCCCGAGCGCATGAACGAGATCACGAGAAAGCAGGCAAAGAACACCAGCGCTGTGCCGAAGTCGCCGATCAGGGCCAGGGCGATCACGCACACGGCCGAGAACGCGATAAACGTGACCAGGTTGCGCTTGCGGTACAGCCGGTCGAGCGTCGAGGCGCCGACATAGAGATAGAAGACCTTCACAAGCTCCGAGGGCTGGAAGGAATAGCCGCCGAGATAGATCCAGTTGCGTGCGCCGAAAACCTCGTCGCTCGCCAGCACGTTGACGGCCAGCAGCGCGAGCGTGAGCACGCCGGCTGCCTTTCGCTGCATCGTCGCGCGCTCGAGATTGCGCAGCCACGCGCCCAGCAGCAGAAACGCGGCCACCGAGGCGACCATCAGCATCACCTGCTTGAACATGTCCTCGGGTGTCGATGTAACCGCGACCTCGAGCCCAAGCGTCGTGAGGTAGAAGGCCAGCAGCTCGATCTCAAAGCCTGTGCGGTCGACCAGGCGCATCATCATATACACGGCCCACTCCAGCAGAGCGAGCGTCGCGTAGGCCAGCGCGATCGACGGGAGATACTGCTCCTCAGCCGTCAGACAGTGCTGCAGCAGCAGCAGAATCTGGAACACGGTCAGCTCCAGCAGCGTGCCGAAGGGCGCGATGACCTTGCCGGGGCGGGTGCGTTTCCGCTCGAGACGGCGGCGATCCTCTTCCCCAATGCGCAGAAAGCGCATGCGGTTGCCGCCCAGGTTGATCGTGTCGCCGTCCTCAAGCTCGGCGCCCTCGGGCCCGATCTTCCGGCCGTTGACCCAGACGCCGCGCTTGCCGAACACGTCGTAGACGGTCCAGACGTCCTTATCGCTGCGCGTCAGTACCGCGTGGACGCGCGCGACCTTTTTGCGCTGTATGCGCACGTCGGCGCTGCGGGAGCGGCCGAGAATGTTCTCCCAGTGCTGCACCGGCAGATTGTCCCGCCTGAGCCGGATATAGGCCCAGGTCTCGCTCTCGTAGCGCTCGCGCAGCATGCTGCGCAGACAGCGCGCCAGGATCGCGACCGACAGCACGATCAGCAGAAATTGAGAGATGCCGAAGGTCGAGCGGATCAGTTCATCCAAATCAGTGTCACCTCGCGTCCCGAACAGGCGGTAAAAATGGGCATAGAAAATTTATATTATATTATTATACCACAAAAGCGGTCAGTTGACAACTTGACGATTCAATATATAATAAATATAGATGTCGGCTTTTTTCAGCTGTCCCAGCTCTTGCCTCTCCCCGCGGCGGGGAGAGGTGTCACGAAGTGACGGAGAGGGGCCGTGGTCCGACGTTTTGCCCCTCTCAGGCGCTGCGCGCCAGCTCTCCCCTCGCCCAAGGGCGGGGGCGAGCCAAGTTCCACATATCAGGAGACAGCCATGAACGATAAAATGAAAAATCTGGCCTGGGTGCTCGCGCTTCTGACTCTGGCGCTGGCCGGGACCGTCGGCTTTATGCTGCTGCGCGCGAAGCCCTCGGGCGGCGATATCGCGGTCATCTCGGTGGACGGAAAAGAACTGCGGCGCATCGACCTCGGCGCCGTGACCGAGCCCTACGACATCCCCGTGACCACCGACTGGGGCAGCAACACGGTCCATGTCGAGCGCGGGGGAATATCGGTCACCGAGTCCGACTGTCCCGACGGGATTTGTATCCGGATGGGGGTTCTGCGCGCCGGCGGCGGTCTGCCGATCGTCTGTATGCCGCACCGTCTCGTGATCCGGCTGGAGGAGAGCGATGTCTATGCCTAAGACAAAAAAGATGGCCTTTATGGCCGTGCTGACGGCCATTGCCCTCGGCATCTTCATGCTCGAGGCGCAGCTGCCCTCGCCGGTGCCGGTGCCGGGCGTCAAGCTGGGCCTCGCCAATGTCATCACGCTCGCGGCCATCTGCATCCTCGGCCGGGGCGAGGCAGCGGCGGTGCTCGTCATGCGTATCCTGCTCGGCGCTGTGTTTGCCGGCAGTCCGTCCACGCTGCTCTTCTCGGCCGTGGGCAGCGCGGTGGCCTATGCGCTGATGTGCGTGCTGACGGCGCTGATCCCCCGCGAGCGGCTGTATGTCACCAGCGCGCTTGCGGCCGTGGGGCACAATGCGGGCCAGCTGCTGGCCTGCCAGCTCGTCGTGCACACGCCGGGCATCTGGGGCTATTTCCCGATCCTGGGCGCCTCCGGCATCATCACGGGCCTGTTCACCGGCATCGCCGCGAAATACCTGCTGCGCGCCCTTGACAGGAGCGGGCTGCTCGACGCCGAGAAATAGCATTTGACAGATTGCATCTTTTGCATATAATACTATTTGCGGACACACAAAAATAACAGAATTAAGATTATTATAGTATAGTGAGGTATGATCCCATGAGTGACTGCAATCACGACTGCTCCAGCTGCAGCCAGAGCTGCGAGAGCCGGCAGCAGGATTTCCGCAAGCCCCTGCGCGAGGGCGCGTCCGTCAAAAAGGTCATTGCCGTCGTCTCCGGCAAGGGCGGCGTCGGCAAGTCGCTGGTGACAAGCCTGCTCGCCAGCGAGATGCAGCGCCGCGGCTACCGCGCCGCGATCCTGGACGCCGACATCACCGGCCCCTCGATCCCGAAGGCCTTCGGTGTCGGGCAGCACGCCTTCGGCACCGACGACTATCTGCTGCCTGTCACGACCCACACGGGCTTGCAGATGATGTCGATGAACCTGATCCTCGAGCACGATACCGAGCCCGTGGTCTGGCGCGGCCCGGTCATTGCCGGCGCTGTCAGCCAGTTCTGGACCGATGTGCTGTGGCAGGACGTGGATTTCATGTTTGTCGATATGCCCCCCGGCACCGGCGATGTGCCGCTGACGGTGTTCCAGTCCCTGCCGGTCGACGGTATCGTCATCGTCACCTCGCCGCAGGATCTCGTCAGCATGATCGTGGCCAAGGCCGTCAATATGGCCGGCCTGATGAACATTCCCGTGCTTGGCCTGGTGGAGAACATGTCCTATTTTGAGTGCCCCGACTGCGGCAAGCGCCATGCCATCTTCGGCGAGAGCCATGTCGAGGAGACGGCCGCGGCCTTTGAGATCTCCCACTGCGTCCGCCTGCCGATCGACCCGGCCGTGGCCGCGATGGTCGACGCCGGCGAGGTCGAATCTGTCGACGGCCGGCACATTGCGCCGATGGCCGATGTCATCGAGGGGCTGCTGGCATGAAAATCGCCGTCTGCGACGACAGGGGCAGTATCCACGGCGTGTTCGCCGAGACGCGGTACGTCGCCCTGTATGACTATGCGCAGGACGAGTTTGACAGCGCCACGAAAAGGCTGCTGGATGTCTCGATGCTCGATGGCGGCGCGGCGCTCGCGGCTCGGCTGCGCGACGAGGGGGCCGACGCCGTGCTTGTCGGCGAGATGGACGAGGCCGAGCGCGCCTGGCTGCTCAGTGCCGGCATCGTGCCGGTCACCGGCTATACCGGGCCCTCGGACATGGCGGCCGACCTGTTCGTCGCCGGTATGCTGCCACTCAAGCCCGACGCCGGCTTCGGCGGCTGTACGGGCGGCTGCTCCGGCTGCGCCGGAGGCTGCGGCAGCATGGCCGGCTGCGGCAGCGGCTGCGGCTGCATGAACTGAAACAGAGGGGGGCTGTGAAAAAAGTCCATTCCGGCCGTAGGGGCGGCAATACCCCGTAGGGCACGTAGCCTGCCGCCCGTGCGGCTCAATCTATT
>CACXDT010000129.1 GCA_902766405.1 Oscillospiraceae bacterium | reverse complement strand
GGCCAAGGGCCATGTCGCCGCGATCCAGTATATGCGCAAGCACCGCGGCGAGAGCGTGTTCAATCTCGGCACCGGCAAGGGCTATTCCGTGCTTGACATGGTCAAGGCCTTCGAGAAGGTCACGGGTGTGAAGATCCCCTACGAGATCGTGGCCCGCCGCCCCGGCGACCTGGCGACGGTGTATTCGAGCCCCGACAAGTCCGCCGAGCTCCTCGGCTGGAAGGCGCAGTACAATCTGGAGGACATGTGCCGCGATACCTGGGCCTGGCAGAGCAAAAACCCGATGGGCTATAATGACCAGGACTGATGCAATCCATAATCAAAAAAGCTGCCTGAGAAGGCAGCTTTTTTGATAGGTGAGATGCGATTTTAGGCGATAAAATCGATCAGATTGGCGGCGGCAAGCGTCAGCTCGGACTGGAGGGTATCGAGCTGCTCCTCGCTCAGCGTTTCAAGTGCAAGGGCGGCCGAGGGATCGCCGATCGGGCAGGTCGTCAGATCGCGGTTGACAAGCCCAAAGGCGGCGCCGAGGGCGTAGCGCTCATCGCCCCTCTTGAGCTCAAGCAGCAGGTATGACTTAGCAATGTCAAAGTTGCCGTGGATCGTAACCTCGGCGATTTTCATTTCAACATCAACGGTATCGGAGGCAGTGAAGGTCAGGGATGCGAGTTGAGTATAGCTGCCATTCTTCTGCATGTAGATGCCGCCGCGGCCGGTGAGTGCGTCGCTGACCGAGGCCGTGAAGTCGGCGTAGGCGAGAGGCTCTGCCGCCGCAGCGCCGTGATCGACGGCCAGAAGGTTGACAACGCCGCTCATGGTGGTATCGGCCTGCTCAAGCGAGCCGGAAACCTCAAAGCCGGAGTCGGTCTCCTTCATCTCGGCGACCGTCTTCCTGAATTCCTCAAGACTCTCGCTGTCGATGTCGGGGGATTGCTCGATGTTGGGAATGATCTGCTCGAGCAGATTGGTAATGGCAGTGTGCGGGATGCGGAAGCTCGTGGCGTCGCCCTTCTTGCTGAACTCAAGCTGCTCTATCAGCTCCGCGGCCATGGCCTGGATCTGTTCTTCAGAGATCGCGCCCTCGCCGAAGGGGGAGACGGGCATGACAGCAGCGCCGGTGCTGAGGCTGGCGCAGTAGGTGCTGCTCAAACCGTCAACGGCAAAGCAGACCTTGTCCCCGTCAAGCTTGAAGGCGGCGTTCATCAGCAGCTTGCCGTCGCCCAGAATGTTCACGGCGAAGACCTGGCCGTCCTCATTTTCAACGGGCGCGAAAGCCAGCTCCAGCCCGGCAAACTCCAGCTTGAGATCCTGGCCGCCGGATGTAATGTATACCCCGATGTCTGAGACGGTAAAGCAGTTGGGAGCCTCGTCCGCCCAGGCCGCGACGGAAAGCGTGCACAGCAGCAGGACGGTAAGCAGAAGGGATATGAGTTTTTTCATGTTTGACTCTCCTCTCTGTATTGGCAATGCCTGAGATTCTTACAAAATCCATTATATACAATTGAGTCGGAATTGTCTATAATCTATAAGAAAAAATAAGAATACTGCTGCCGGGGCCGAAAATGGCCACGGCAGCAGTATTACGGTTTCTTTTTTTTAGGCGGGATCGAGAGGGGGAGAAGCAACAGTGCGAAGATGGCGGTTCCGGCGGCGGAATAGAGGAGACCGCGGCCGAGCTGCCAGCTCAGATATTCCGCCGAGCCCAAGACCGCGAGGCACAGCAGGATCGGCAGCCAGACAAAGCGATATTTGGGCTTTTCAAACGCGCCGAGGACGGCGAAAAGACCGAGAATGCTGCCGCCCACAGTCAGCCATGCGATCACGATGCGCTGATCATGGCTGAAGGCAAGCCTTGAGCGCGCCTTGGTGAGCGCGGTATCCGAGGCGGAGAACAGCTCGCCGCCCTCGTCGACCAGCGTCCCGATGCGCTCGTCGGCCAGCAGCGTTGCCCGGGCGCGGTTGAAGCGGGAGCGCAAACGCTCGTAACTGTCCACGTCGGTGCGCAGTGTGACAAGCTCGTCAAACTGCTTTGCGAGCGCGTCCCTGCGCTCTTTCAATTCCGCGAGTGTATCACTTAGTCCTCGCTCCTGCTCGTTCAGCTTGGCAAATGCGGCGCCGATCGCGTTCAGACCCATCTCCAGCGCGCCGCGAGCCTGGGCAAGCGTTGCGCCCAGTTCGTCAATCGTGCTCTTCACGCCGTCGAGGATCGGGCCGAGCAGCCCCAGCAGACGGCGCCCGTTTGCCAGGTTGTCGTGCAGCAGATCCAGCAGGAAGAGATCGCCGCTGCCCTCAAAAGCGCCGGTCTGGTATTGGTAAAGCCGGGCGTCGGTATCAGCGATCTGCGCGTCGATCAGCGCGATCGCCTCGTCCAGCACGCTTGTGTTGTCAGGAAGCGCCTGAACGATCTGGTCGATCATCTCATCGCTGAGCTCCGGCAGGTCGGGGAGCTGACTGGTATTGTCCGGGGGTGGGTTGGCATCCAGCCACGCGGCAAGCTCAACGTAGCTCATACCGAAGGCGGCCTGTGTGACGGCGTCGGCCGCGGCCTGCGCGGCGACGGCACTGCCGCCGGCGGCCTCCACCTGGGTCTTGGCCTCGGTGGCCGCCTGGTAGGTCTGCGACGCACTCTCCCAGGCCAGGCGCTCGACGCTGAAGTTCTGCAGCGTCGGCCATACCTGCTGGAGCTGACGCATCGCCTGCTTGGCGTTGTCAGCGCTGTCGGCGCTGTCCAGATCAGAGCTGCGCATACTCTCGAGAATGGCGCGCAGGTTCCGATTGACGGTCTGTGACGCCTCAATAGCCAGCAGCAGCTGCGCCTGGTTGAGAGGGGGAGGGACAGGCTCTTCGTCTTCACCGGGGGCAGCCGGGACATCATCGCCGCCGCCTTCGGGCGGAGCGTCACTGTCACCGCCTTCGGGCGGAGATGTGCTGTCGCCGGGATTTTCGGACTCGGGCACGGGCTGCGGTTCACTTGGTGCATCGCCTGCGGGCGTATCAGAGGACGGGCTGCCGTCCTTGACGGGTTCGACATCGGAAAGCGCCCGGGCGATCAGCGGTTTTGCACGCCAGACCAGGCCTTCTGTCGACCCAATGCTCTCAACTGGTTCTGGATTCTCGACAGGCACGGGGTTGTCGGGGGCATCCGGGTTGTCGGGGGCTTCCGGGTTGTCGGGGGCATCCGGGTTGTCGGGGGCATCCGGGTTGTCGGGGGCATCCGGGTTGTCGGGGGCATCCGGGCTGTCGGGGGC
>CACXDT010000128.1 GCA_902766405.1 Oscillospiraceae bacterium | reverse complement strand
GCCGACCCGGCGTTTTCCGTAGACGAGCGCGGCGTGGTTGCTTTGCTTCATGGCTCCGGCAAGCTGAGAGAGCTCTTGCGATCTTGCGACAAACAAAAAGATCACCTCTATACTGAATCAAAATTCAGTGAAAATAATTTCAGTTAAATAGTACACTCGAAAAACAGTGCTGTCAAGGGGAAAGAGAGGGAGCCAGTCTCGATATTATCTAATCATTGATGAGACGGCACCTGAACCCTTGATAGTTAGATCTACTTTGATTTCGCAATGCAAATATACGTTGGCAAATTTTTTGTTTATTTGCCAGTATGTATAATCAAATGAGCCCGGAACCATCTGCGATTATATCGCTATGATTCCGGGTTTTATCATATTTTCTCCAGTAATTGCATTAAAGCTGCAATTACTGGAGAAAACACGTTTATCTGGTGACGCGTGTTCATCTGTAGAATTGAAATCGGAGCGGCTTTCCACGAAGGGAAGCCGCTCCTTTTTGATAATCATTCTGAACTTTGAGGTTTCGGTCAGGCCCTTTGGTCTTCAAAGCTCTGCGCATGATTGCGTTTTCTTACGCGGTAAAGGTTTTGTTTGCGGAGTCAATGGTCACTGTCATCTCGCTGATTGCAGTGCTCTCTACGAAATAGAGGGTGTTGAAGTAATAGAAGAATTTGCCGGGATAAGACTCGGCATCCGCGGAGTCAGCGCTCTCACCGACGAAGGTGCCGCCAAAGCGGGTGTAAGCATCAGCCATGCCTGCAACGGGAGTTACATTTGCGTCAACCTTGGTCGGAACAGAGAGCGTGACCGTATTGCCGTCAGCCTTGAAGCTGCCGGAGAAGGTGAGCTCGAGCATAGGGATGTCGGTACTCATCATATCCTTGACGGCATCTGCGACATAGTCCATATTAACATTGATCTTCTTGACAAGCTTGTAGGTTGAACCGGAGAGTGTAAGCGTTGCCGTGTAGTAGTCAGCAATGTTTGTACCCTCGCCGATACGGGTGTCGATCATGCCAAAAAGCGAGCTGAAAGGCACCATAGCGTCAGATCCGTCGGGACGCTTATCACCACCCTCCATATTGCTCTTTACTGCGGAAGCCGCAAAGTAGTCGTTGGAGCTTACCGTAGCAGTGTAAGTTCCGTCAGCCTTTGTGCCGCAGGCGGTGAGCAGCATAGCAACTGATACGATTGCAAGGATGAGCGCAATAATTCTTTTCATTTTCAATTCCTCCTATTTCATTTACGCCTTTTGGGCGTTTTTTCTGGATTTGATGACAAGAAACACGATAGCCGCCAGGGTAAGAACGCCGGTGCAGATCTGTGCGGCAGTGATGGCTGTCTGCCACCAGGGGGTAACTGCGACGATCTTCGTTCTTGCGGAAACGCCGTTCATTGCGTTGGAGTGGACTACGGTATAGAGAATACGGTGCATGGCTTCACGCATGCCCCAGGCCACGTCAGCGTGACCGGAGCCGGGACGGCAGGCATCGAGATCTTCAGCCTTCATCATACCGTCAACGAGGTTGCCGCCAGCGACTAAAAGCGCAGGAAGGTTCATATAGGTCGATGCGGATCCATACCACATATCGGTAACTGCTATGCCGGTCATGCCGCACTCATTCCTGAGGAATTCGGTGACCATGCCCTTTTGCATGCCGCTCCAGTGAAGTCCAAGGCGGTTGAAAGCCAGCATTACACCGGAAGCGCCCTTGAGCGCAAGAATCTCACCGTTACGCTCATACTGCGTGCCCGCAATGGTGATCGGAAGCTCGAAGGCTCTCATATAGATCTCGCGTATTGCCTGTTCATTGCTCCAAGTGCAGATTCCGCGCCTCAGATCCTCCTGATCGTTGAGGCCGACGTGCTTATTGTAGACGTAGAGTCCGTGGCTCTCCATCGCAGCACACTCATAGGCACAGATCATACCCGAGAGAAATCCGTCTTCGGAGTAGTATTCAAAGTTTCTGCCAGAATAGGGCGTGCGCTGGATGTTGCTTCCGGGACCGTACAGGCCGTTGTAGCCCGCCCAGAGGGCGTCCTCGCCGATAAGATCACCGACATCGTACACGAGATCTACATTGAAGGTTGCTGCGAGGATTCCGCCCGCAGGGTAGCACATCGCTTTTGCATTCTTGTCAGGGTCGCCGGTGGAGGTAGCGAGACCGCGGGCACTTGCGCTGTATGGCTGGGTAAGACCGCTGGGACCGTTGTGGTCAAGGCACTCCATCTTGTTTATGACCTCGATCTGGCCATTGCGGCGCATACCGGAGGGAATAACAGAGGTATAGTCCTCCCAACTGAGCTGGTCGAGCAGCGTATCCCACAGAGGGTCGTCGTAGGGTCTCTCATTGCCGTTCTCATCGGCGCGGAGCTGTATGAGCGTGAGGATCTCACTGTTTGCGAAAGTACCGAAATTGGGATACTCGTCGGAGACGGTGGGGAGCTTCGTCTCGCCCTGGCGGCCGAACTTGTCCTGGTCGGCGGTGATGTGGTTATTCCAGTGGAGCACGGTGGTGTCCGCCCAGGATTTAGGCGTGGTGTTCTCCCAATCGGAGCGGCTTATGTAAGTGACAGAGTCGCTGCCGCGATTTTCGTACTTGTTCCAGTCGGCGTACTCAAACTCATTGGTAATCTCATAGCCGGTGGCATAGCTCTTGGAATAGGTGTCTTTGTCAAATTCAAGCGTGATGGCATCAGAGACGAGGGACTCTTCTCCCGCAGCGTCCATTCTGCCATTGGTGGAGTCGGGGGTGAACCCCTTCTTTGCGAGGAGGTTGTTCACTGCGTTGTGGGCATTCTTTGCGGCAGTGAGGTAGTAGTCACCATCCACGACGACGTAGGTTTTGGCGTTCTCGGCGTCGTAGGAGGCGAGCTGATGTCCGAGAACCTTGACGGTCACGGTCTCGCTCTCGCCGGGTGCGAGCAGTTTTGTCTTGGCGAAACCGACAAGCTCGGCGGAGGCCGCCTCAACTCCGTATGCTTTGTTGTATTCTCCGTAGGGCTTCTGGAGATAAATCTGCACCGTCTCCTTACCGGAAGCACTCCCGACGTTAGTTACAGTAACGGTCACGATATAATCCTCGCCGTTTTTTTCTACGGAGAAGCCAGAGTAATCGAACTCGGTATAACTGAGGCCGAAGCCAAAGGGGAAAGATACTGCGTCGGACCAGACATAATCGCCCGCATTGCCAGTTCCCATAACATAGTCTTCATAGCGGCTCTCGGTGTAACGGTAGCCGACATAGATGCCCTCCTGGTATACGACATAGTATTTGTCCTGCTGGGGCGAGCCGTCGGTGTTGACAATATCCGTCGCTCCGGCATAGGGCGTGGCACCGAAGTTTGCGAGGGCGGGATTCTTGGCGTGGTCGCGCCAGAAGGTTGCGGAGAGGCGGCCGGAGGGGTTCACGTTTCCGGCCAGGACATTCGCCACGGCGTACATGCCCACCTGTCCGGGAGTGCCTACCCATAGGGCGGCGTCAATGCCGTACTGCGCGTCGTCAATGAAATCTGCCTCGACCTGGTTTGCGAAGTTGAGGACGACGATTATCTTTTTTACGGTTCCAGCGTCCTTCTCGGCCTTGAGGCCCTTGAACAGCTCCTGCTCCTTGGGGCTGAGCTTGAGGTAATCGCCGTCGACGGTGTCCCCGGCGGAGCCGTCAAAGTCATCGAGCCGGCTGAGTGCCAGCGTGCCGCGGGGCATATCGCTGCCCTCGCCGCCGACGCGGGTTATGAATACGATGGCCGCATCACCGAACTGTGCAAAGGAACTGCTGTTGGCGGTTCTGATGGCACTCCATGGGGCCTCGCCGATGCTCTTGGCACCGGTGACGCCGGGGCCGGTCTGGCCCATAGAACGCTTGTATATCTCCTGTTCGGGGGCTGAGTACCAATCCCACAGAGAACTGTTCACGGTGAATACGCCGTCGCGCTCAAGGGCGGTTTTCCAACTCGGAGCAGCAGATGTATCCACGTTGCCGCTTCCAGTGCCGCCGTAGATGGGGTCAACGGAGCCCATTCCGAACAGGCTGACCTTGCGCTCAGACTCGGTGAGAGGCAGCGCGCCGTTCTCGTTCATAAGAAGCACTATGCCCTCCGCCATAGTCTCCTCGGCCTTATCACGTCCCGCCGCCATCAGTTCAGCGAGGGAGGTGTATGCGGACTTGTAGTACTGTGTGTCCTCGTTTGGATCTCCCTCATGGATCTCCACGGAAGAGGCCGTCTTGAGCGCGGAGTTTATCTGGGGCGCGTTTTCGCCCGCTATAACTCCTCCCACGCTCGATACCGCGAAGAGCACCGCCATGACGCCGCATACGATCTTGGCGAGGGGCGCCCGGACGGGAACAGAGCTGAACGCAGCGACCGCGTTGACTGCCGTTGACGCGAGGAACAGGCCCATCACCACGAAGAAGGGCGTCTCCCAGGTGGAGTCGATGCCCACGAAGGCCGCGGAGATATAGGTATAAAACGCATAGATAGACATCATGAAGGCCGCGAGATCGCAGGCCACCAGTACGTACGCGCCGAAGCGGGGTTTTCTGAGAAGCAGGAAGGCGACGGCGACGAGGCTTCCTGCTGCCAGCACCCACACGGCGGGCCAGGACATGCAGTTCATGCTGCTGTTGGCATTTCCGTACAGCACCGCGTACAACACCGCGGTCAGCGCGGAAAGGACTATGCCGATGAGATTAAGGGCAGGCTTTTTCTCTTTCACTTTGTATCCTCCTTTGTAATTATCCTCGGTTGGTTTTGCTTTCGAGTCGAGAATAATAAAACCGGAGAAAAACCTCAACAGCTATTGCATATCCTAAAAAACTATTTCCTATACTAAAAACACCGGGCCTTGACGCTGATTGAAATATCCCTATACTCATGCTATAATACCGCCGAGCGAGGTGGTTCTATGCCTGAATTCTATCTTTATCAGTTCATAATCCAGCTCAACATGGTCTTCCAGCTCGTGATCTCCGCGCTTATTTTTTATATTCCGCTCAAAAGGCGCAGGCTCTTCCCCCTGCGGCTCATGATCGCCGCGGCAATCTGCGCTGTCATTCTGGCACTCTCGGTACTTCTCAGGGTCCGGGTAAACAGTCTCACCACGCGCTTCGTGATGCGCCTGATGCAGTTTTCCGTCCCCCTCGTTTTCGGGCTTGTCGCCTATGACGGGAGCCTGCCAGTAAAGCTCAAGGCCTGGTGTGCCGGCATCGCCGCCATGGAGATAGGTGCCGCCGTTTTCACCTTTATTCTTGCCTTCATCGGCGTGGACGAGCGGGAGACCATCAGTTTCTATGCAAGGCCGGTAGAAGTTGTCGACTGGGCCATTTACTACGTCATCCATGTCGCCCTGTATGCTCTCATCTACCATTTCTTCTGGCAGAAAAACACCGAGGAGCTGGACAGGACGAGCCGCAATTCCACTGTCATCCTCGCCGTGGTGTGCCTGCTGTTTCTCACGGTGCCGGATTGCATGTCCAACGAGTACCGTATGGTCAGCTATCCCCTGTTTCTCGTAAACCGAATATATCTTCTCGCCCTCGCTGTATTCATCCTCGCTATCTGCACCTCTATCGAATTTCAGAGCCGCTACCGGGCAGATATGGAGATCATGGATCAGGTACTCCGGGAAGAGCGCAAGCAGTACGAAAAGATGAAAGAGAATATGGACGTCATAAATATGCGCTGCCACGACCTCCGACACCAGCTCGACGACTTTGCCGGCAAGCTTACCGACCGCGAGATCGAGTCGCTGCGGGAGAGCATGGACTTCTACGACTCCAATCTGAAAACCGGCTGTGAGGTGCTGGATGTGGTGCTGCACACGAGTCAGCTCACAGCGAAGGAGGAGGGCATAGAGATAACCTGCCTTGCGGACGGCGCGCTGCTGGGTTTCATGCGGACGCGTCACCTGTATTCCCTGTTCAACAACGCCATCGGGAACGCCATCGAAGCGGTGAGAAAGCTTCCGGAGCCGGAAAAGCGCATCATAGGCATAACGGTGGAAAGGCAGGGCGGCAGCGTTGTCATCGAGGTCACGAATTACTTTGACGGACACCCCTCTTCGCCCGGTGAGACCACGAAAAATGACCGGAGCCATCACGGTTTCGGCACGATGAGCATGCGGTACATAGCCGAGAGCTACGGGGGAAGGCTGACTGTAAATACCGCCGGAGAGCTGTACTGCCTGAATATCACGATACCGCTGCCGGACGGTTTTTAGTTTAGGAAATAGTATTTTAGGTTATGCAATAAGAGTTACGCCGGGCGGGCCTCTATGCTACAATGTCTCCGAGAGGGGGATTCGATATGACCGTACACATCGCCATTGTCGAGGACAAAAAGGCCCATGCCGATACACTTAAGGGTTATCTGGACAGATATGCCGGAGAAAACGGCCTGACCTTCCGGATCGACACGTTTGCCTCCCCTCTAATGCTGCTGGAGAAGTACCGTTCAGAGTATGAAATCATCTTTCTTGATATCCAGATGCCGGATATCAACGGCATGGAGGCTGCCAGACGCATCCGGGCGATAGACCAGAAGGTCATACTGATCTTCGTGACGAGTCTCGCCCAGTACGCCATCGCCGGCTACGAGGTCAGCGCCATGGACTATATTCTCAAGCCCGTACAGTACTACTCCTTCGCCATGAAGCTCACTAAGGCAATCTGGCGTCTCGGCGGTGAGGAAGAAAACAGCATAAAGGTCACCACCGACGCCGCCTCCGCGAGGATACGCATAAGGGATATAAAATATATAGAGGTGCAGGGCCATATGCTCTCCTACCATGCCCACGACGGAGTCTATTACGGCTTCGGCACGCTGGTGGGGGAGGAGGAAAAACTGCAGGACAAGGGCTTTTGTCGCTGCAATAGCTGCTTTCTCGTCAATCTTAACTACGTAAAGGGGATAAAGGGTTACACGGTTTTCCTGAACGACGGCACAGAGCTCAAAATCAGCCAGCCTAAGAAAAAAAGCTTCGTTCAGGCGCTGAACGCATA
This sequence comes from Oscillospiraceae bacterium, assembly GCA_902766405.1. Lineage (GTDB taxonomy): Bacteria > Bacillota > Clostridia > Oscillospirales > Oscillospiraceae > Limivicinus. Next base: position 1,211 of record CACXDT010000128.1, on the reverse strand, counting down.
TTATGATGGTGAATAAACCTTCTGCTGCTCAGAGGCGAATGTACTCTATTAAAAACTCGTCAGTTTCTCCCCGAGTCCTGCTTCCCGTATCATTTCCCCGCCGGTGGGAAATACTAACACCACTCTCTTCAAAAAAGGAGTGGTGTTTTTTGCAGGGAAAAGTGGAGATCTGCGGGGTGAATACGGCCAAGCTGCCGGTTTTGAAGGGCGCGGAGATGCGCGCGCTGCTGGAAAAGGCCCACGCCGGTGATAAATCGGCGCGCGAGGCGCTGATCGCGGGCAATCTGCGATTGGTGCTGAGTGTGATCCAGCGCTTCGCCGGGCGCGGCGAGAGCATGGACGATCTCTTCCAGGTCGGCTGCATCGGCCTGATCAAAGCCATCGACGCCTTCGATCTCAATCAGAACGTACAGTTTTCTACCTACGGGGTACCGATGATCGCCGGGGAGCTGCGGCGCTTTCTGCGCGACCACAGCGCGCTGCGGGTCAGCCGCTCGATGCGGGATACGGCCTATAAAGTTTTGCAGGTAAAGGAAAAGCTCACGGCACTGAACGGCCGTGAGCCCGATGTGGAACAGATTGCCAAGGAACTGAACATCCCCCGGCAGGAGGTGGTCTTCGCCATCGACGCTGTGTGCGAGCCCGTCAGCCTGTACGAGCCGGTATTCAACGACGGCGGCGAGAGCTCGCTTGTCATGGACCAGATCGGCGACAACCGCAATACGGACGAGCACTGGCTCGAGCAGATCGCGCTGGAGCAGGCCATGGACCGCCTGACACCGCGGGAAAAGCACATCCTGTCCCTGCGCTTCTACGACGGCCGGACGCAGATGGAGGTCGCGAGCGCTATCGGCATCAGTCAGGCCCAGGTCAGCCGTCTGGAGAAAAACGCGATCCGGCAGATCAAAAAGGATATATCCGCATGATATTGCTCCCCCAATAAATTCATGCATTTTGGGGGAGCAGTTTTCCATATTTCGCGGAAAGGTGAATTGGCCACAGGCCAAGAGAAGTCGGCCTGGGCCGTTGCCCCGTTAAGGCAATACCGCAAATTAAGGCAAGAGCAGATTCTGAGAATATCTGGGCGCAGGGTCTGATGATGGCACTCATTGAGCAGAAATACTTAAGTGAGCGTCCAAATCTTAAGCGAGTGTCCAAATCTTTGATTTGGCTACACGAGCTTATGCCTGTGGTATTGATTTGGCTACGCG
>CACXDT010000127.1 GCA_902766405.1 Oscillospiraceae bacterium | reverse complement strand
TTAAACCCCGAGCGCGTGTCGATGCCGGATATCGACGTGGACTTCTGCGTCAACCGCCGCGGCGAGGTCATCGACTACGTCAACCGCCTGTACGGCCACGACCATGTCGCGCAGATCGTCACCTTCGGCACGCTGGCCGCGCGCGGCGCCGTGCGCGATGTCGGGCGCGTGCTCGGCGTCAGCTATGCCGACACCGACGCCGTCGCCCGGCAGATCCCGAACGGCCCCGGCGCGCTGAATATGACCCTCGCCGAGGCCGAACAGCTCTCCCGCCCCCTGCGCGAGATGGAGGAGAAGGACCCGACGGTCAAGCGTCTGATCGACACGGCCAAGTCGCTCGAGGGCATGCCGCGCCACGCCTCGATGCACGCGGCCGGCGTCGTCATCACCGAAAAGCCCGTGTACGAGTATGTGCCGCTGTCGAAAAACGACGAATCTGTGGTCTGTCAGTACCAGATGACAACGCTCGAGGAGCTCGGGCTGCTGAAAATGGACTTCCTTGGGCTCCGCAACCTGACAGTGCTTGAGGACGCGGCGAAAATGGTGCGTAAACGCGAGCCGGGATTCCGCGTCGAGACCATCCCCGAGGACGACCCGGCGGTCTTTAAAATGCTCGGCGAGGGGCATACCTCTGGGGTGTTCCAGTTAGAGAGCGTCGGCATGACCGGCGTCTGCACCCAGCTGCAGCCGCGCAGCATTGAGGACATCACCGCCGTGATCGCGCTCTACCGCCCCGGCCCGATGGATTCGATCCCGCGCTTCATCGAGTGCTCGCGCAATCCCGAAAAGGTCAGCTACAAGCACCCGCTGCTGCGGCCGATCTTAGAGGTCACCTACGGCTGCATCGTCTATCAGGAGCAGGTCATCCAGATCTTCCAGCGCCTCGCGGGCTTCTCGCTCGGCCAAGCCGACATGATCCGCCGCGCCATGAGCAAGAAAAAGCACGCCGTCATCGACGCCGAGCGCAAGGCCTTCGTCTACGGCGACCCGAGCCGGAACATCGCCGGCGCCGTCGCCAACGGCGTGAGCGAGACCGTTGCGAACAGCATCTATGACGAGATCCTGGACTTTGCGAGCTACGCCTTCAACAAGGCGCACGCCGTCAGCTATGCCATCGTCGCCAACCGTACGGCCTATATGAAGGCGCACTATCCGCAGGAGTACATGGCCGCGCTGCTGACCTCGATCCTGGAAAACAGCGCCAAGGTCGCCGAGTATATCGCGGAGTGCAAGGAGCTGGGGATCGCCCTGCTGCCGCCCGACGTGAACGAATCCGACGCCGACTTCACCGTGGCGGGCAAGAATATCCGCTTCGGCCTGGTGGCCATCAAGGGCATCGGCTGGAGCGTCATCAACGCGCTGACGGCCGAGCGGGAGGCAAACGGCCCCTTCCGCGGCTTTGAGGAGTTCTGCCGCCGCATGAGCGGCAAGGATATGAACCGCCGTACAGTCGAAAATCTGATCCGCGCCGGGGCCTTTGACAGCATGGGCTACAGCCGCAAGGCGCTGCTGCAGGTCGCGCCGCTGATCCTCGACAGCGTCAGCCGCGCCGAGCGGGACAATATCAGCGGCCAGCTCGACCTCTTCGGCGACACGGCGGAGACGCCGGACGCCCCGGCCGACAGCATCCGTATCCCCGAGATCGGGGAGTACAGCGCCAGGGAGCGCATGGCCATGGAGAAGGAGGTCACGGGTCTCTACCTCACGGGCCACCCGATGGATGAGTACCGCCAGCTCGTCAAGCGCGTCGGCGTCGCCCCGATCGGCGCGATCATCAGCGATTTCGACGCCGCCGACGGCCCGAGCCGCTATCAGGACGGGCAGGTTCTGACGGTCGCCGGCGTGGTCGAGTCGGTCCGCACGCGGCCCACCAAGAACAAGAGTCTGATGAGCTATGTCATGCTGGACGACGCGACCGGCACCCTGGAGCTGATCGTCTTTCAGAAGGCGCTGGATACGGGCGGCGGCTATCTGCGTGAGGGCGAGGTCGTCGTCGTGCGCGGTCGTCTCTCGGTGCGCGACGAAAAAGAGCCGCAGCTGATGGCCGACTCGATCCGTCCGATCTCCGATCTGACGGGCCGCCAGATCGTCGAGCAGCAGTTGGCGAACGGCGCTCCGGAGCAGAAGCTGTGGGTCAGGCTGCCCACACGCGGCGATCCGCGCCTGAAGAAGATCGAACTGATGCTTGTGATGTTCCCGGGCGAGCAGCAGCTGGTGCTGTATATCGAGGACGAGAAAAAACGCATCGGCACGCGCTGTCTGCTGCACCGCGCGCTCATTAAGGAGCTCCAGAACCTCTGCGGTGAGCAGAATGTGGTGCTGAAGTAAAAGGCAATACCGCACAATTCGCCATCAGCTTTGCATAAGTTCGCGTAGCCAAATCAAAGATTTGGACGCTCACTTAAGTATTCCTGCTCAATGAGTGCCATCATCAGACCCTACGCCCAAATTTTCTCAGGATTCACTCTCGCCGAATTATGCGGTATTGCCTTAAAGATTTCTATTAGATATTAGTATTATCATTATGGGCGAATACGCACCGAAAAAATGGATATGCTCCCTCTATGAGCGACAGTGAAAAAACACCGTTGAACACAGAGGGAGCATATCCGCTTTTACCGCAGACTCTTTTGCAGATAATCGGCTGTCCTGTCCGGGCGGTCAGGACAGCAGCAGCTCCAGCAGCTCGCCGCGCACACCGTCCATGCGCGCGTCGGCCAGACCGAAATCCATCTGCTTGTAGCTCCAGAGCGCGCGGGCCACTCCGTGGCGCTTAAAGACGGCGCAGAGGGCACGGAACCACTTGAGCGCCTCCTCGCACGGCACCACATCGATGACGCCAAACTCTCCGCAGTAGAGCTCAGCGCCCTCGGAGCGCGCTTTCTCGAAGGCCGGGGCCAGGAAATCCTCGAACCAGGCCTCGGACGCGCCGCTCTCGGCAAAGCTGAGCCGCCGCGATTTGTCGAAGCTCTCGTCCATCCAGTACGCGCCCTGGTGCGTAAAGCTGTGCGGCTCGTAGAAGTGGAAATTATAAACTACACGCGCGTCATAGGGCGCGTCGAGCTCGGGCAGCGTGCGCGCGCTGTTCCACTGGTAGCTGCCCAGCAGGATCAGCGTCTCGGGGGCATACATACGGATGCGGCGCACGCACTCCCGGGAGATACGCTTCCAGGCCGGGAGATAGTCCCGCTGCGTGACCTCGTTCAAGAGCTCAAAGGCGAGCTGCGCGGGATCGGTGCCGTAGCGCGCGGCGAAGCATTCCCAGATTGCGTAGAACTTCTCCTGAAAAGCTTCACTGTCGAAAAAGCCGGCCTCGTGCTCCCCGGCGTCAAAGGAAAAGCCCGGCGTCTTGTGCAGGTCGAGCACCAGGCGCAAGCCATATTTTCGGGCAAGCGCCACGGCGGCGTCGATCCGGCGCAGGCCGCCCTCCTTCATTGTCCCGTCCTCGTTCTGCACCACGTTGTAATCGACCGGCAGGCGCACATGGTCGAAGCCCCAGCCGGCGATGCGGGCAAAATCCGCTTCGGTGATGAATGTGTCCATGCGCTCCTCGCTGTAGTCGCACTGGCTGAGCCAGCCGCCGAGGTTCACGCCCTTATAGAAGCCAAGTTCCTTTAACATAAGCAATTCCTTTCTTTGAAAACGGGGCTGTGAAAAAAGTCCGAAAATTGTGGTTTCTACCGTAGGGGCGGCTATTAGCCGCCCGCGCGCATAAATGAATGTTCCATATAAAATAATGGGCAAATTCGTATCATTGCACGAAATTGCCCGACTTTTTTATAAATCGCACAAATCGTACCGCACGGGCGGCAGGTTGCCGCCCCTACGGCATTACTGGACTTTTTTCACAGCCCCGTTGGACGAATTAACCCTTCACCGAACCGGCGGTGACGCCCTTGATGATGGACTTGGAGAGGATGATGTATACGACGAGCACCGGCAGGATCGCCAGCAGGATGAACATATATACCTTGCCCATGTCGAACTTGGAATAGTCCGCCGAGCGGAGCTGGGCAACCATGATGGGAACGGTTTTCATCTCGGCCTTGTCGAGCAGCAGGGCGGGGATAAAGTAGTTGTTCCACGAGCCGACGAACGAGAAGATCATCTGCACGGCGATCGCGGGCTTCATGATCGGCAGGACGATCTGGTTGAAGGTGCGGAACTCACCCGAGCCGTCCATACGCGCGGCCTCGACCATCTCCATCGGCAGCACGCTCTCGAGGGACTGCTTCATGTAGAAGAACACGACGGGCGCGGCGATCGAGGGCAGGATCAGCGGGATATAGTTGTTGGTCAGATGGAACTTGTAGACGAGCTGGATAAAGCCGACCGCCGAGACCTGGGGCGGGATCATCATGACCGCCATGATGAAGTAGAAGGCGGGCTTTTTCAGCTTGAAGTTATAGACGTGGATGCCGTAGGCGGTGAGCGCCGAGAAATAAGTGGTCAGCACCGCGCAGCAGGCGGCGATAAAGAAGCTGTTGAGCATGCCGCGCGGGATGTTGATCGAGGCGTCGGTCCAGGCGTTTTTGAGGTTGACAAAGAAGTTGTTCTTCGGCAGCAGCGTGAAGCCGGCCTGCAGTTGGGCGTTGGAGCGCGTGGCATTGATCAGCAGCATATAGAAGCTGAACAGGCACAGGATCGAGAGGAAGATCAGAATGATGTAGACAACGGTGCGCAGCACGATCAGCTGGATGCGCCCCCTGGTGTTTTCGCTGTTTTTCAAGGTGCTCCCTCCTTAGTTCTTATACTGCCGGGACAGCGAGTTGTAGACGACCAGACTCAGCGCGGAGGAGACAAGGAACAGAATGACACTGATTGCGCCGGCCATGCCGTAGTTCTTGCTGGTGCCGAGATAGTTGTTCAGATACATGACCATCGTCATACTGGCGCGGTCGGGCGTGCCCTTGCCGTTGGTGAGGACCTGCGGCACGTCAAACATCTGCAGGCCGCCGATCATCGCCGTGATGATCGTATAGACCAGGATCGGGGCCAGCAGCGGCAGCGTCACACGGAAGAAGACCTGCAGGGAATTGGCCCCGTCGATCTCCGCGGCCTCGAACATATTCTGGTCGATGCCCTGGATGCCCGCCATCAGCAGGATCGTCGTATTGCCAAACCACATCAGGAAGTTCATCAGCGAGATCAGGATGCGCACCGAGATCTTGATGCCGAGGAAGTTGACGCTCTTTTCGACGATGCCGTGGGCCAGCAGCACCTGGTTGATCGGCCCGACCGGGGAGAACAGCGTGAAGAACAGCATCGAGAAGGCCGCCGCCATGATCAGGTTCGGCATATAGATGACGGTCTTGAAGAACTGCTGGCCTTTGATATTCAGACGGTAGCTGGTGAAGAATACCGCCAGCAGCAGCGCCACGACGATCTGCGGCACCGCGCCCATGATCCAGAGCACGACGGTGTTTCCGAAATACTTGAGCATACCGACCATGCCGGTCTTGTCCGGGGTGAACAGGGCAACATAGTTTTGCAGCCCGACAAAGTTGGGCCCGATCTGCTTGAGACCGCTGCGGTAGTTTTCAAAGAAGCTGTTATAGATCGTCATCAGCTGGGGCGTCAGCGTGAAGATGATGTAGGCGATAAAGAAGGGCAGGGTAAAGATATAGCCCCACTTCGCATAGCTGATCCCCTTGCGCGGTTTTAGTTTTCTGTTCATGGACCATCCCTCCTCAGTCTGTATGAAGACGCATCCCAATCCGCGCCTGTCGCGCGGACTTGGATCCATGTTCATGATATTCTCTTTTTCTCTTTTTAAAACCGAGGCAAGGCAGGATGCCTTGCCTCGGTCAGAGTTTATTTGCGCGCCGATCACGGGGTGACGACGTCGGGGTACTTCTCGTTGATGTCGAGGTAGAAGTTGTTCAGAGCGGTGTCTTTGTCAACCAGGCCCTGGAAGTACTCCTGCAGCTTGTTCTGCAGACCCTCGTTCAAGATCTGATCGTAGATGGTGTGGTTCTCCCAGACGATGTTGTCGGTCATCTCGGAGAAGACAGCGACATCGTTCTGGCCGCCCAGGAAGGCAGAGCCGTACTCGGGATCGGCAGCGAACTTGGCGTTCACAGCCTGGTTGTTGGAGAACTGGGCCT
>CACXDT010000126.1 GCA_902766405.1 Oscillospiraceae bacterium | reverse complement strand
TGATTGGGACACTGTATTCATTCAATTACCACTTCGATCGTGAGGGATCTCCATGCTGATCGCACCAAAGCTGCTCGGCAAGCGCGGACTCGATGAGAAGGCGCTGGCCGAGGACAAGAAAAACGCTGTCAAATACGACAACTGCGCGCTGGGAAAGGAAGCCGTCTATCTCGGCACCTTCTACTTCCCGCGTATGTTTTACGCGACCTATAAAGACATCAGCCGCGTTTATAAGCGCATCGCCATGAGCAAGGGCGGATTCACCGGCAAGGGCGTCTTCGGTACCATGAGCTACGCGGTGATCCAGCTCCACAACGGGCAGGAGCACCAGGCTAATTTTAAAACCGAGCAGATGTGCGACGCGTTTATCGAGGATCTGCACCGCGCCCACCCGAATATCCCGACGCACTCCGCCAAGGCTGAGCGCAAGCTGGCCGAGGCCGAGGCAAAGGAGCAGGCGCGCTATCTCCAGACGCTCCCGCCCGAGGCCGAACAGGCCGTGCGGCGGCTGCAGGGCGCGCAGCGCGTGCTCGAGACGCGCGGCGACCTGATCCATAGCCTGGAAATGACCGCCAGAAATAAGCGCGTCATTGAGAACATCTCCCCGGGCAAGCGCGCGCTCGGCGTCGGTATTGCCGTGCTCGGCCTTGTGCTGATCATCGCGGGGATCGTGTGTCTTGCACTGCAAAAGGCCTATGCCTGGTATCTCGTAGCCTTCGGCGCGGCCGCCGCAATGTTCGCGCTGGCCTCGAACACGCTGCCGATCGGGCAGAACACCCGCGCCTTTGCTCTCCGAGACTGGGAGCGCGCGGTCGCAGCCATGCGCGATTACCTGAAGGAGCAGCCGGACTTCCCGGTGGCGCCCCAGTTTGCGCACCCGCTGGTGCTCGAGCGGATGATCCGTCTGCTGCGCGAGGGTAAGGCGAGCTCCGTTCCTGCTGCGTATGAGGCCATGAAGGAGGAGCTCAAGCGGTTGAATAACACCGTAAAGGTCACGCAGGCCGAGCACGACGAGGTCGTGAAGGTCAAGCCGCTGTTTTTGGCCTGCCATTATGAGGATCAAATTGAGCTCTTTACTGTAGATGATTGATGGAGGAAGCCCATGGATAACGATCGTATGCTTGCATTTCTGAAGGCCGAGGGCGTCAGCGAGAGCCTGCTCGACGGCGTGCGGGACTACCGGAAACAGTTCCCCGTGCCGGAAAAGTATGTATCCCGCGTGCCCGCGGCGGACTATTTATATTATGGTAAGGACGTGTGGGAGGCGGCTCTGTCGGCCCTGCTGTGCGGGAAAAACCTGCTGCTGGCCGGGCCGAAGGCCACCGGCAAAAACGTCTTTGCCGAAAATCTCGCGGCGGCCTTCGGCCGTCCGTGCTGGAACGTCAGCTTTCACGTCGGCGCCGACGCGGCCTATCTGCTGGGCACCGATACCTTTAACGGTGACAAGGTCGTCTTCCGCCCCGGCCCGATTACGCTCTGCGCCGAGCACGGCGGCTTTGCCGTGCTCGACGAGATCAACATGGCGAAAAACGAGGCGCTGGCCGTGCTGCACTCGACGCTCGACCATCGCCGGGCCATCGACCTGTCGGGCTATGACCGCATCGCGATCCACCCGGCCGCGCGCTTCATCGGCACGATGAACTATGGCTACGCCGGCACGCGTGAGCTCAACGAGGCACTGTGCTCCCGTTTTGCCGTGCTGGAGATGCCCGTGATCTCCGAGAGCGATCTGCTGCGCCTGATCGGCAGCCGCTATCCGCATATGAAGGAGGAGCTCCGCGGCCAGTTCGCCCGGCTCTTCTTTGAACTGGACAAAAAAGCTTCGAGCGCCGAGATCTCCGACCGCGCGCTCGACCTGCGCGGCCTGCTCGACGCCATCGGCATGATGGAGATGGGCACGCTCTCCGGCGCGGCGCTCGATATGTGCATCACCAACAAGACCTTCGATGTCTACGAGCGCAAGCTGATCCGGGATGTCATCACGGCCAGGATCCCCGCGGATATGAGGCGTGACATGATCTTCACGGACAGTCATGCTTGAACGCGGCTATTCCCGCGAGCAGCGGCGGGCGCTGAACGTCATCTGGAACGCCTCCGGCCGCTATGACTGGCAGCCGCTCTTCATGGCCTTCGAGGCAAACGGCGAGAGCAGCTTTTATTTCAACACCGTCGTCGGACTATGCACGAAATATCTCGGCGAGGATCGCATCGCCGATCTGTTCGCCGGAACGGCATGTGCTTCCCGGCACGAGGAGTTCGACGATCTGCTGTGGCTGGGACTCGAGAGCTATGTTTTTGAAAAGGAAAAGGACAGCCGCCCGGTGCTCGCGCAGCTGAGGCGCGAGCATGCCGCGCGCTATTTCCGCGACCAGCAGGATCTCTCGCGCCAGCAGCAGATGCTGCAGAGCGGTGTCTGCTATGATATGCAGTCCTGGCGCTGGAGCAAGGTGCTCGGCCGGCGGCAGCCGCTGCTCTCGGCGCGAGGGCGGCGCATGGCGGCGGCCCTTGAGCTGGACGCCGCGCTCGACGGCGACGCCGTGATCGCCGCGCTCAACGAGTTTTTGAAGACATATTTCCGCTATGACGCGCCGTCCCACCGCGGCGAGGGCGCCGCCGCGCCCGCCGGCGTGCTGCGGCGTCTGCTGCGCCGCGAGCGCAGCAACGTCGACCGCCTGGTCGTGCGCGTGGGCGTCGGGCACGAGCGGGACTGGAAGCTCCGCCACGAGGCGCACATGCCCTTCGAGCGGCACAGCTCCGCGGACGCACAGCGGGACCGCGCCTATATCGAGACGATGTTCGGCCGCTGCAGCTGGAGCGAGCACGCCATGCGTGAGCTGGAAAATAAGCTCTGCGTGGAGGAAGATCAGGACTGCCGCCTCTGGATCACGGCCGCCGCGCCGGCGGCGGAGGCCGCGGAGAGCCCCCTGCTCAATGCGCACGACCGCGCAGCGCTGCACGACGCCAGACAGCAGGCTGCGCGCAACCGCGCCTATATCCAGAGCCACGGCACGGCCTACGCGGGCAGCGTGCGCACGCTCTCGGCCCAGCTTGACCGGATCTTCTCGTCCTTTGCCGTGCCGCTGCCGGAGAACGGCAAGGCCGGCGCGCTGCGCACGGATGTGGCCTACCGGCTGCCTGTGCTGCACGATACGAATGTCTTCCTGCGCCCCGGCGACGAGCGCGATCCGCAGGTGTCGGTCACGCTGCTGCTCGACGCCTCGTCCTCGCGCATGAACACGCAGGAGATCATCGCGGCGCAGAGCTGCATCCTGTCCGAGGCGCTGGAGCGGAACAACATCCCGGTGCAGGTGCTCGCCTTCCGCAGCCTGCGCGGCTATACCGTTTTGCAGCAGCTCAAGGGCTATGCCGAGCGCGGCCGCGGCCGTATCGCCGACTACTATACGGGAGGCTGGAACCGCGACTCGCTGGCGCTGCGCGCGGCAGCGGAGCTCATGGAAAAGAACGACCCCGCGGCCACAGTCGGCGGCGGCAATCACCGCGTGCTGCTGGTGCTGACCGACGCCGGACCGAACGATTCAACACGCATCCCACCCCGCGGGAAGGATGTTTTCGCCCACGAGTACGAGAGCGAGGCGGCCGTCGAGGCCACCACGGCCGCGGTTCGGGAGCTGCGGCGGCAGGGATTGTTCATCGGCGCGATCTATTACGGCTCGAACACCAATCTCGAAAGCCTGCACCGCATCTACGGACAGGAAGCCGTGCGCATCCGCTCGCTCGAGCAGATCGCCGGGGCCGCCTCCGACCTGCTGCAGGTCGTGCTGCGCCGTCTGGATGGCAAAGGGTAGAGAGGAGCAATCGTATGTTTGAAAAGAAAGTTCTCATTTTCAAGAAGAAGGACCGCGAGACCTGGCAGCAGATCCGTGAGCTGCTGAAGGCCGAGGGCTTCAAGGGCGTCAGCGCCACGCACTACTTCGGCGACACCGTGGCGGCCGGCGGCTGCGGGGCCAAGCTCGACCCGCGCGCGTTCGGCGGCGGCAAGGTCGTCGACCGCGACATCTACCGCATCGAAGTGCGCGAGAGCGACAAGGACCGCGCCCTCGACGCGATCCGCGCGCACGGCATCGTGCCCGTAGTGGACGACACCGCCGGCGTGGACGCCGCGCTGAAGGTCAGGGCGTCTGAGTAGATCAGAGCAAATCAACAATGCAATACCGTCATACGATGGATATTCCCACGTCGGTGAAACTGACGTGGGAATCGATTTTTCAATAAGAAATGAGCGGTTTTACGGAAAAAGAAAAAATCTTTAGAAAAAAGCGAAAAAAGGGCTTGACAACGGGGGGAGATAGGTGTATATTAGCCAAGCCGCGAGGAACGGCGGAGATTTGAACACAGCAAAGTGAACAAAGCTCGAAAAAAGTTTTGCGAAAGCAAAATTTTTTCTTGACATTGAAAGCTTGATGTGGTAGAATCAAAAAGCTCGCAAAAACGAGCGAATG
>CACXDT010000125.1 GCA_902766405.1 Oscillospiraceae bacterium | reverse complement strand
TCCCCCGCCGGGGGAATCTTCCCCTCGCGCTCCATAAGCTGCTCTATGGTCTTTTTCTTACCTGTTCTTGGGTTTGTCTACAGTTTGAGAGGTCTTGGTTTACATAACCAAGACCTCTCCCTCATATGTATGTCATATCAAAAATCAAAATATCTCTGCGCCAAACCGATGACGAACACGGGAACGGAAAAAAGCAGCATCAGCACGAAAAGCCAGCCGACGGCGACGCCGCCATGGGTCATCAGCCGCACAAAGCTCATCAACACACCCAGCACCGCGCCGAGCGCCGTGATCCACAGATTCACGCGCGTCGAGACATAGATGCTGCGCCCGGTATCGACCGCGTGGCTCAGCGGCCCGAGGCCGTCCAGACAGACGACCGCGGCGATCCGGCTATCACTGCCCGTATGCTCCTCCGAGAGCGGGAAGCGCTCCTCGAAGGGCGGGAAGTCATAGCCGTCGGTCGCAACATCGAACAGCTCATGCAGCAGTGCCGGGGTCACGTTGAAATCGCGGATGGCAAACACCGGATGCCGCGCGGTGCGCATAAGGCCGCGCAGCGCCTTACCGACGCCCTCGTCAGCCGTGTACTCGAGATTGAAGATGCCCTTGAGCTCGTAGCGGTCGCGCTCCTGGTTTTTGACGGCCAGATATACGGCCGTGTTCCCGGCCAGCTTGCTGCCGACCATCGCCACGTTCATCAGCCGCATCAGCTCGCTGCCGCCGCAGAGCACGCGCTGGTAGTCGATCACGCCGGAAAAGCCGCCCGGCAGAACCGTGAAATTGTCCACCGTGCGCGTTGCGCAGCCATTGCGCTGCATCAGCGTGGCAAAGGCCTCGCTCAGCGCCCCGCCGCCGGCCAGAATCAGGCTGCCGGCGTAGGAGATGATATCGCTGTCGGAAAAGCGGCGGTTGTCAATGCGGATTCGTCCAAAGGAGATCGTACCCTCCGGAAAGAGATCGCGGTCGGTGATGACCAGATTTCTGCCAACGCCGATGTCGCTGGCGCCGGACCAGCCCGCAATGGCTGAGCCGCTGCGAAACAGCCGCACCGAGCCCATATAAAACGGCAGCGCGAAGCTCATCAGCGCCATAAACGGCGCTGTCGGGCAGATCAGCACCGACAGGATATACATGAGATCGCTGGCGTTGCGCTTGGCGAGCGCGACGATAATCGTCAGCAGCAGCACCAGCAGCAGCAGTGGGAGCGTCAGCTTTTCAAAAAGCGTCTCGTCCGGTGCGGCCTCTTCGCAGCGGCGCACAAAACCGGACACCGGGCGCGTCGACTTCAGCAGTGTGACCTCGCCGTTTTCGGCGTCGGTCTCGCCTGCGAGCGTGTAGGCCCGCTTGCCGATCGAGGGCACGCGCAGCGCCTTTCTCAGTCCGCGGCAGCTGGTCCACGAGGCCAGCAGCAAGCCCGTCACCGAGAGGCTGGAGAGAAAGCACAGCGGCAGATGCGTCGAGCCGAAGCCCGGCAGGGCCGAGAGCAGCGCGTCGAGCCCAGTGACCGTACAGGCCAGGACGGCCGCGAAGTCCGCGCCGAATTTCCCGCGCACCGCGTTGAGCACACCGCCTGTCACCACATCGAGACACAGCAGCATGATGACCAGCTGCAGCACGAGACAGAACAGGCTCGCCACCGGCGTGGAATTGAGCTTCGCCGTCACCGGCATTCCCAGCGAGACCCAGCCCTGCACCAACAGCAGAATACCGCAGATGCGCAGCCGCATGCGCTGCGCGCGCAGAAAGCTGCCGTAGTATCTCGACGCCGTACCGGGCTCGACCTCTTTGCCGAGATCTTCGCTGTCCTCCTCGGCCACCAGCGTATTCTGCAGCCCGCGGCGAAAGCCGTAGAAGGTGCTGACAATCAGACCGATCACATAGTCCTTGAAGGTGCGGGGGAACTCGTCCTCTTTCTTTGTGCGCTTCTTCCCGCCGCCGGTCAGCGGTTTCTCGTCATAATCGTCGTCCTCGGCATAGACGGCCGGGCCGGCGCTGGTATCGGGGAACACAGAGGCATAGGGCGCGCTCTCGGCCGCCATACGTCTGCTCCAGGCCGGGCGAATCGGGCTGTCCGATGCCTCAGCCGCGTCTGCCCGCTCCACGGATGGGGGCGCAGCGGCCTCTTCCTCTGTCTCTTCGACGCTCGCGGCAGCCGGAATATGCTCCCCCGCCTCCTCGGCGGGAGGATCCGATTGCTCTTTCCTCTCCGCCGGACGCGCGCCGGCCACAAAGTCCGGCTGCAGATCGGCGTAGGGGTCCGCGTCGGGGACATTTGGTTTGGGATCCGCTTCCGCAACGTCTTCGGCCGCTTCTCTCTCTCGCTCTGTGCGGATGGGCTCCGCGTCGTGGCGCCCAGTTCTCTTCGCGCCGGGCCGCGCGGCGGGAGACAGCTGTGCAGCGTCGGCCGCCTCGCGCTCCTCGCCCGGCAGCACAAGCTCGTCGGGCTGCGGCGCGGGATAACGCGCCACGGCCTCGTCGTCGGCCTTCACGGCGCGCTTAGAGACAAACGCGGTGTTCTCAAACCGCTTTTTCAGCTTATCGAAAAAGCCGAATTTCGGCGGGGCGTCGGGGATCTCGTCGTCCTCGTCGTCGCGCTCGGGCGCGTAACTCGGGATATAGTCACCGCTCGAGGCGTGGGGCTCATAGCCCTCCTCCGCGCTCAGATCGAGCTCCCGTCCGCCGTAGCGAAAACCGCGCCTGCCCCTGTCGCCGCCCATAAAGAAACCGGGATCGATCTCCTGCTCATGCCGGGCGCGCGTCTGGGTCTCACCGCGGCGGAACGCGGCCACATAGTCGCGCACCTGGTCGGTCGTCGGCCGTTCAAAGCGGCGCGTGCGATCCGGGTCGGCCGCACTCTCGGCCGGGTCGGTCACGGCCCGGAACACCTGCGTACGCTCGCCGTCGTCCCCCGCCGGCTCACTTACCGGCGCTTCGGGGCGAGCTGTGCCCGGGGCGTATTCGGCAAGAATAGCGTCGAGGGAATAGGCGTCCCCTGTATTCAGCTTGTCAAGACCGCTTTTTTGGTCCATGTTATCAAATCCTTTGAAGCTGTTTGCCTCTGTTTATGAAAGACTGCGCTGCCTGAGCACCTCGTACATGGTGACGGCGGCAGCCGCCGAGGCGTTGAGCGAATTGAGCTGCCCCTTCATCGGCAGGCTGACGATGAAATCACAGCTCTCGCGCACGAGGCGGCCCATACCGTCGCCCTCCGAGCCGATCACCAGCGCCACCGCGCCGGAAAAATCGGTGTGCCAGAGATCTTTTTCCCCATCGGCGGCCGTGCCATAGATCCACACGCCGCGCTCCTTGAGCTCCTTGAGCACAGCCGGGATGTTCGCTACGCGAGCGACCGCCATATGCTCGGCGGCGCCGGCGCTGGCCTTGTCCACGATAGCCGTCAGTCCCGCGCTGCGGCGCTTGGGAATGATCACGCCGTGCACGCCCGCGCATTCGGCGCTGCGGATGATGGCGCCCAGATTGTGCGGATCGCTGATTTCATCGCAGACGACGAGAAAGGGGCTCTCCCCTCTCGCTTCGGCGACAGCGAAAATCTCGTCCACCGTGACAAAGTCCTTCACGGCGCAGAGCGCGATGACCCCCTGGTGGGCCTTGGTGCGGCTCATAAAGTCGAGCTTGCGGCGGTCGCACTCGACCACCACGATGCCCTTGTCCCGCGCCCTCGAGGCGATATGGCCCAAGGTTTTGTCCACATCGCCTTTGTTGATATAGATTTTATCAATGCTCCGGCCGGCTCGCAGCGCCTCAATGACGGCGTTGCGCCCCTCAATGAGCTCGTTTTCAACGGCGTCCGTCCGACCGTTTATTCTCTCTTCCGACATAAATTATCTCCAATAATAAACGTATACTTTATAATAATACCACATTGTTTCTCAAACGAAAAGACCTATTTGCCATTTTGTAAAAAATTCTTTCCGGCTTTTCGTATCCTGAGAAATGATGAACCATGATGCTTACTCAGCATCCCGCGCATTTCTTTACAAATTTCCCGTAGACAAGCCCCGCGCGCCGGGGTAAAATAAGGAAAAACCATTTGATAAAGGAGCGAACCGACGATGAAAGACCCCATGCGCCTGGTTGAGCGTTTCTGTGCGCGGCACCCGAATTTCGGCATCCCCAACCTGATGCGCTATATCGCCATCGGCAGCGGCATTTTCTGGATCGTTGGGCTGATCAATCCCGTGCTGCTGAGCTATATGGCCTTCTCCCCCTACGCGATCTTCCACGGCCAGATCTGGCGTCTGGTCACCTTTCTGCTCTACCCGCCCAACACCGGCTTTCTGGCGCTGATCGCGGTCTACTTCTACTATTGGATCGGCACCAGCCTGGAAAACGCCTGGGGCACGGGGCCGTTTACGGTCTATTTCTTCTCCGGTGCGATCCTGA
The DNA here is from genome assembly GCA_902766405.1 of Oscillospiraceae bacterium. Lineage (GTDB taxonomy): Bacteria > Bacillota > Clostridia > Oscillospirales > Oscillospiraceae > Limivicinus. Next base: position 633 of record CACXDT010000125.1, on the reverse strand, counting down.
CGGCGCTCTTCGGCATCCTGTTCTATCTGGTGACCGGTGTCTCCGTCTCGCTGACGGCCGAGTACATCTATCTCGGGATGTTCTTCGCCTTTGCGGTGCTGTTTCCGGATATGGAGATCCTGCTGTTCTTCATTCTCCCGGTCAAGATCAAATACCTTGCGATCCTCGACGCGGTCTTCTTTGTGCTCAGCATCTTCTCAAACCCCTTCCCGCTGAACCTGCTGCCCGTCGTCGCCATGCTGAACTTTCTGGTCTTCTGCGGCGGCGAGCTATGGAGAATTGTTTCCTTCCGCCATCCCAAGGCCAATACGATCCACTTCCGCCGCGAGTCCGCGCGCATCCGCCGCGAGCAGCAATCGAAGCTTTTTACGCACAAATGCTCGGTCTGCGGCCGCACCGACGTGTCGAATCCCGAGCTTGAATTCCGCTACTGCTCGAAGTGCGCGGGCTACCACTGCTTCTGTCAGGAGCATATCAACAATCACATTCACTTCACGGAATGATATAACTATGGCTGTAAATAATGACTGATATTGCGGTATCAATCGTAGGGGCGGCTATTAGCCGCCCGTGCACAAAAACGTAATAGACCATATGAGAAGTTGGGCAAATTCGCATCATTGTACGAAATTG
>CACXDT010000124.1 GCA_902766405.1 Oscillospiraceae bacterium | reverse complement strand
TAGTATGTTGATACCGTTCAACATAAAAAATAGAAATCATTTTAGAAAAAACAGAATTTCTTTGAGGGGGAACCACCATGGCCTATATCACCTTGAAAGACATCAACAAGATCTATCCCAACGGCTTCCACGCGGTGCACGATTTCAACCTGGAGATCGAGAAGGGCGAGCTTATCGTATTTGTCGGCTCCTCGGGCTGCGGCAAATCCACCACGCTGCGCATGATCGCCGGTCTGGAGGACATCAGCAAGGGCGATTTTCTGATCAACGGCCAGCGGGCCAATGAATGGGGCCCGCGCGAGCGCGAGGTCGCCATGGTGTTCCAGAGCTACGCCCTGTACCCCCAGATGAGCGTGTACGACAACCTGGCCTACAGTCTGACACTGCAGGGCGTGGATGAGGACGTGATCGACGAGAAGGTAAAGAACACGGCCCGCATCCTTGGCCTGACCGACTATCTCGACCGTCTGCCCCGCGCGCTCTCCGGCGGCCAGCGGCAGCGCGTCGCTGTCGGCCGCGCCATCATCCGCAAGGTCGGTATCTTCCTGATGGACGAGCCGCTTTCTAACCTCGACGCCAAGCAGCGCGTCACTATGCGCTCGGAGATCACCCAGATCCACCGTGAGACCGGCGCCACCACGATCTACGTCACCCACGACCAGACCGAGGCCATGACCATGGCCGACCGGATCGTCGTCATGAAAGCCGGCTATATCCAGCAGGTCGGCACGCCGTACGAGCTGTACTTCAAGCCCGCCAATGTCTTTGTCGCCGGCTTCATCGGCGAACCGCCGATGAACTTTGTCCGCGGCAAGCTCGAGGGCGGCAAGTTCCGTCTCGGCGGCAAGTCGCTGGATCTCAGCGTCAAGCTGGGCAATAAGGCGAAGAGCTACGAGGGGAAGGAGATCATCTTCGGCTTCCGTCCCGAGAGCATCCATCTCGGCGAGCAGAAGGAGGGCGCCTATGTCCTCCCGGCTGAGGTCGAGCTGACTGAGATGCTGGGCGACAATACCAACGTCTATATCACCATGGGCGAGGACAAGGCCATTCTGAAGGTCGATCCGCACGACACGCCCGAGGTGGACAGCGCCATCACCTTCTCCATCCCCTACGAGAGCGTCTATCTCTTCGACGGCGAGACCGAGAAGGTCATAGAGTAAACACAACAAATTGCGTAAAACAGCGCCGGATCGGCCGTACCCCGGCAGAACCGGCGCTTCCCTAAAATGATACGATCAGGAGGAAAACCATGGATATCCGTTACTCTGCCAACCCCAACGATGTCAAACGCTACACCACCGAGGAGCTGAGACGGGAGTTTCTTATCACCGACCTGTACGAGCCCGACACCGTCAAGGCCACCTATTCCCATGTCGACCGCATGGTCATCATGGGCATCATGCCCGTCAGCGAGACCGTGTCCATCGACAAGGGCATTGACGTGTGGCACAACTTCGGCACGAACTTCTTCCTCGAGCGCCGCGAGGCCGGCGTGTTCAACCTGGGCGGCCCCGGCGTCATCGAGTGCGACGGCACGGCCTATAAGCTCGGTTATGAGGACTGCCTGTATATCGCCATGGGCACGAAGAGCGTGAGCTTTTCCAGCGTGGACGCCGAAAACCCTGCCCGCTTCTATCTCGCGAGCACCCCGGCCCACCGTGCCTGCAAGACCACCTTCCTGTCCTTTGCCGACGCCAACAAGCGCCCTCTGGGCAGCGAGGCGAACGCCAACAAGCGCGTCATCAACCAGTTTATCCACCCCGAGGTGCTCGATACCTGCCAGCTCTCGATGGGTCTGACACAGCTGGCCCCCGGCAGCGTCTGGAACTCGATGCCCTGCCACACCCACGAGCGCCGTATGGAGGTCTATACCTATTTTGAGCTCCCCGACGACAATGTGGTCATGCACTTCATGGGCCAGCCGACCGAGACGCGCGACATCGTGATGCAGAACTTCGACGCCGTTATCTCCCCGTCCTGGTCGATCCACTGCGGCTGCGGCACGACCAACTATACCTTCATCTGGGCCATGGGCGGCGAGAACCAGGCCTTTGACGATATGGACAATCTCCGCCCGAACGAGCTGAGATAATGCAGCTCACCGCGTTTGAGGCGCTCGGCGCTACCGTCACCGGTTACCTGCGCGAGCGCAGCCCGTCGGAGGCGCACCGGCGCCGCCCGGCTATCCTGATCGCGCCGGGCGGGGCTTATGAGTACCGCTCGCCCCGCGAGGCAGACCCCCTCGCGCTGGAATTCTCCGCCATGGGCTGGCAGAGCTTTCTGCTCGACTACGCGGGTGGGGACGAGGCCGCGGAGTTTCGCCCTCTGCGCCAGGCCGCCGGCGCGGTGCACGCGCTGCGCACCCACGCGGACGAGTGGGATATCGAGCCCACACAGATCGCCTTTCTCGGCTTCTCGGCCGGGGGGCATCTCGCGGCGAGTCTCGGCGTCTACTGGAACGACCCGGAGCTGAAGCTGCCGCCGGACTGCTGTCCCGACGCGCTGGTGCTGTGCTATCCGGTCATCACGATGTTCGGCGAGAGCTGCCATGAGCGCTCGGCCGCCCTTGTCAGCGGCGGCGACCCGTTTGTACGGGAAAAGCTGTCGCTCGAGCGGCACGTCGGGCCGCAGATGCCGCCCACGTTTCTCTGGCACGCGATGGGCGATGTCAGTGTCCCGCCCGAAAATTCCCTGCTGCTGATGGACGCCATGCGCCGCGCCGGTGTGGACTTCGAGGCGCATCTGTTCGCCGGTGGGGCCCACGGGATCTCGACCTGCAGCGTCGAGGTCAACACGCCCGAGCCGCACTGCGCCCCCTGGGTTGAGCTGTGCAAGGCCTGGCTCAACCGCCAGTTTTCGTATACACCCTGATTTTGCTGATTGACAAAAGAAAATAGATTTGAAGGGAGATCATTGCCATGGCACTGCATGTCATGGAGGAGGCCAACCGCTGCCTGGGCTGCAAAAAGCCCCGCTGCCAGGAGGGCTGCCCCATCCACACCAATATTCCCGAGGTTATCCGCCTGCTGAAGGCCAACAAGCTCAACGAGGCGGGCTGGATGCTGTTTGAGAACAACCCCCTCACCACGGTTTGCTCGCTGGTATGCAACCACGAGAAGCAGTGCGAGGGCCACTGCATCCAGGGCATCAAGAGCACCCCCGTGCACTTCTCGATTATTGAAAATTATATCTCCACCACCTACGCCAACCAGATGACAAAGGGCCCCGCCCCCTCCAACGGGCGTAAGGCCGCCGTGGTCGGCGCCGGTCCCTCCGGCCTGACCATCGCCATCATCCTGGCCCGCTATGGCTATCAGGTCACGATCTTTGACACGCGCGACAAGATCGGCGGCGTCATGCGCTATGGCATCCCCGATTTCCGTCTGCCCGATTCGGTGCTGGACGATATCGCCTACCGGCACCTTGAGCTCAAGGGCATTCAGTTCCGCCCCAACACCCGCATCGGCGGCGCGATCACGATCGACGATCTCTTCCGCGACGGGTATCAGAGCGTGTTTGTCGGCGCCGGACTGTGGCAGCCGCGCAGCCTGAAGATCAAGGGTGAGAGTCTGGGCAACGTGACCTTTGCCATCAACTATCTCGCAAGCCCCGGGGCCTTCCGGCTCGGTGACAATATCGTCGTGATCGGCTCCGGCAACTCCGCCATGGACTGCGCCCGCACGGCGATCCGCCAGGGCGCCCGCTTTGTCACGGTCGTCAACCGCAGCGATAAGATCTCCGCCAGCCAGTACGAGGCCAGCTATGCCAAGCTCGAGGGCGTCGAGTTCCTGATGATGAAGAGCCCTGTCGAAATCCGCGAGGACGGCGTGATTCTGGCTGACAGTGAGCTGGGCGAGGACGGCAAGGCCCACCCGGTCGCCGGGACCGAAAAGCTCTTCCCCTGCACCGGTGTCATCGTGGCGGCCAGCCAGACCTTTGAAACCAACACCGTCAGCACAGCCAAGGGTATCGAGACCGAGCGCGGCCTTCTGGCCGTGGACGAAGACGGCCACACCTCCCGCCCCGGCGTCTTTGCCGCCGGTGACGCCGCGAGCGGTGCGCGCAACGTCGTTGTCGCCGTCGCCGCCGCCAAGCGTGTGGCGGAGGCCATGCACGAATATATGCAGTCCCTGCCGATGCCCGAGACCACGGATTATCCCGATGTCCCGGTGATCGACCGGATTCCAAGCTCGGTACTGACCGAGCAGGTGATCGGGTAATCTATATTAGTCGCCTCGCAATTTAGGGTGGGGTTAAGAGGGAGAACACCTCTGAACTCCACCCTGATTGCGCGGTCAGGGTCAAATCAGGAGGAAACAATGATCAGAAGCATTGCCATTGTCAGCCTTTCCAGCGGAATCATAGGAGAACCTTACGTTCGGTTTGAGGCGGAGATCGGGCTTCGCCGACTGAGGGAGTATGGCATGAATATAAAATTCATGCCACATGCGCTAAAGGGGCTGGAATACATAAAGGCGCATCCGGAAAAACGCGCTGAGGATCTTCTGCAGGCATTTCGTGATCCGGAGATCGATATGATCCTGTGCGCCAGCGGCGGGGATGACACATACCGCCTGCTGCCATATCTGTTTGACCACGATGAGCTGAAAAACGCCGTCACTGACAAGGTGTTTCTGGGCTTTTCCGACACCACGATCAATCATCTGATGCTGCACAAGGTCGGCCTTCCGACATTCTATGGGCAGGCGTTTCTTCCAGATGTATGCGAGCTTGGCCCGGAGATGCTCCCCTATACCCGGACATATTTTGAAGAGCTGCTCCGCACCGGACAGATCCGGGAGATCACGTCAAGCCCGGTCTGGTATAAGGAGAGGGCAGCGTTTACCCCGGAACAGGAGGGAAAACAGCTGCCCGCGCTCCCGGACCGCGGATTCGAGCTGCTGCAGGGGCCGCCCGTGTTCTCGGGAAAGATTCTCGGTGGCTGCATCGATACCCTTTACGATTGCTTCAATGGCGATCGGTATGCGGATATGCCGGTGCTCTGCGAAAAGTATCATCTGTTCCCGGACGCCTCGGACTGGGCCGGCCGGATCCTGCTGCTGGAATCCAGCGAGGAGAAGCCTAAACCTGAGAAATACCGCCGCGCGCTCTCGTATCTGAAGGAGGCGGGCGTCTTTGAAGCGGTTTCCGGCGTGCTGGTCGGAAAACCGATGGACGAGACGTATACGGAGGAATACAAGCGGCTTCTCATCGAGGTCATTGATCGGCCGGAGCTGCCCATTTTATTTAACATCAACATCGGCCACGCCCTGCCGCGCTGCATCCTTCCCTTTGGCGTCCACGCCGTTGTGGATGTGGAAAAACAAAGCATTCGATTTGGGGACTGAAAACCGTCTATGCGTTTCCCTGCAAAGCGAAGCTGAGATTGCCGATAATGAACTGACAGCGGGAGCCGGTGCATCCAAAGCGGTGCGCCGGCTCTTGCGAAAAACTGGATTTCTATGATAAATATGCCCCGCGTCGCGGGAGCGGATGGAGGCCATGATCGCTTCCGAGCCGGACAAAGAACGCAAAAAGGCATATACGGAGATGCTGGAGGGCTGTCTGATAGCAGATTGAGAGTGCGGAGGGAACACTGTGCATTATGTGAAAGCAAAAGGGATCTTATCCTCTCAAAACGGAATGAATCTTTATCGGGGCGGCACGCACGGATGTATTTACTGCGATTCAAGAAGCAGCTGCTATCGGATGGAGCACTCTTTTGAGGATATCGAGGTCAAAGAAAACGCCCTTGAATTGCTGGAAGACGCGCTGCGTCGCAAGAGAAAACGCTGTATGATCGGGACAGGCTCCATGAGCGATCCATACATCCCGCAGGAGCTGAAAACAGAAT
>CACXDT010000123.1 GCA_902766405.1 Oscillospiraceae bacterium | reverse complement strand
TCGTCTCGCTTCCGCCAAGCGTGGCGAAAGCTCGCTCCCTCCGCTGCGCCTCCTCTTCCCATCGAAGCACATACGCTTCGATGGGAGTCCTGGTTTTGACCATATATGTCCATTATGCTCTGCGGTCTCCGCCTTGTCTGGCACAAATTCTGCTCGTGTATCTTTTAAAGCTTTCTATCAGAAATTAGTATTATCGCTTACGAAAAGAAATCCCTTTTATGGAAGCCCGCCGTGAGGAAGCGCCACATGGCTTTGCCGCCGGTCAGCCACTCAATGTGCGCGTTGTTCTTCGTGTTGACAAGCATCTCTTTGACGAGGTGCGCGGCCACAACATCGGGATAGTCGCCCAGAATGTTGTAGACCTTTTTCTTCTTCTCTGTCAGGTCGATCGTCTCCTTACCGCCGAGGGCCTTGACCGTGAAATCGGTGATCATGATGCCCGGGGAGAGCCGCCCGGCCTTCACCTTGCTGCCCCGTTCTGCCAGCTCCTTGGCGAAGGCCTGCGTAAAGTGGGTCACAGCGCGCTTGCTGGTGCCGTAGAGATTGAGCCCCAGCATCATCGCGTCGTTGCTGCCATAGCCCTCGATGTTGTAGATATAGCCGCCCTCGCTCTGCTTTTCCATCTGCAGCGCGGCCAGACGGCTGCCGAGGATCGCGCCGCGCAGGTCGATATTCAGTACGGCGTCGATCTCCGCCTCCGTGAGCTCCCAAATGGCGCGCATCGGCTGGTTGACGCCCGCGTTGTTGATCCAGATGTCGATGCTGCCAAAGCTTGCGACGGCGCGGTCGATCAGCGCCTGGATGTCCGCCGACGAGGTGACGCTGCCCGCAAAACCGTCCACCTGCCCGCCGCCGTCCGCTGCGCGCAATTTTTCAATGGCCGCGGCCAGCCGCTGCTCATTCACACCGTTCAGTACCACGTTCCAGCCGTTTTTGTGGAACAGCTGGGCCATCTCCCAGCCGAGACCGCGGGTGCTGCCGGTAATCACTACTGTTTTCATGTCATTTTTTCCCTTCTGTCACTGTCTACTGTTTCGCTGTTTTGTCATTCCTCCGCCAGCAGAACCTCCAGCGCGGCGATGCGCTCGCAGACGCAGAAGAGCTTCATCGCGCCGGTCAGCTCGGCCACATCCGGGAACGACGGGGCAATGCGGATCACGTTGTCGTCCGGGTCGATGCCGTAGGGGAAGGGCGCGCCGGCCGGCGTCAGCGTCAGCCCGGCCTCGCGGCACAGGGCGACTGTGCGGCTCGCGGTGCCGTTCAGGCCCGTAAAGCCGACAAAGTAGCCGCCGCAGGGGCGGTGCCAGCGACCGATGCCGCGCGGGGCGATCTCGCGGTCGAGGAAGCCCAGCACGACGTTGAACTTCGGGCGCATCAGCGCGGCGTGCTCCTGCATATGGCGGTAGATGCCCTCGACGTTCTCAAAATATTTCACATGGCGCAGCTGGTTGATCTTGTCATAGCCGATGGTCTGGATCTTCATCTGGTTGAGGATGAATTTGACGTTGTTCTCGCTGGCCGCCAGCACGGCGAGACCCGCGCCCGAGAAGGTGATCTTGCTGGTGGAGCAGAACTCGTACACCATGTCCTCGCTGCCGTATTCGCGGCAGGCCTCAAAGATATTCAGCAGCTTCTCATCGCGCACGCCGAAACTGTGCACGAGATAGGCGTTGTCCCAGAAGATGCGGAAGTCGTCGGCCGCGGGCTTGAGCGCGGCGAAGGCGCGCACGACCTCGTCGGAGTAGGTGATGCCGCTGGGGTTTGCGTACTTCGGCACACACCAGATGCCCTTGACAGAGGCGTCCTGCTCGACATACTGGCGCACCAGATCCATGTCCGGGCCGTGGTCGTCCATCGGGATATTCACCATCTTGATGCCAAAGGTCTCGCAGATGGCGAAGTGGCGGTCGTAGCCGGGCACGGGGCAGAGGAATTTCAGCTCGCCCTGCTGTCCCCAGGGCTTGTTGCCGCCGTAGACGCCCAGCAGCAGCGCGCGCACGATCGAATCGTACATCAGATTCAGGCTGGACTGCCCGCCCATGATGATATTGTTCATCTTCAGTCCGAGCAGATCGGCAAAGAGCTCCTTGCACTCGTCCACACCGGCGAGCTCGCCGTAGTTGCGCACGTCGGTGCCCTTGCGGGTGACGACCAGCTCGGTCGGCTCAAGCCCCAGCATATCCATCGACAGGTCCAGCTGCGCCGGATTCGGCTTGCCGCGGGACATGTCGAGCTTCTGATCCTTGGCCTTCAGGGCGGCATATTCCGCGCGAGCGGCTTTCAGCTCCTCACGCATGGCGTCCTTCGACAGGCTCCTGTATTCTTTCATTGCGCTACCTCCATGGTTTGAAAAAGTCTTCTATTAGCAGTATAAATGGATGAAGCGAAAAGTGCAACCGATCAAAGCCAACAAAAATCCCGCGGCAAAAGCCGCGGGACACAGCATTTTTCCAAAACGGAAGCGATTAAGGCAATACCGCATAATGCGGCAAGAGCAGATTCCGAGAAAAACCGCGTTCTGATGATGGCACTTTTTCGCAGGAATACTTAAGTGAGCTTCCAAATCTTTGATTTGGCTAAGCGAACTTATGCATGCGAG
>CACXDT010000122.1 GCA_902766405.1 Oscillospiraceae bacterium | reverse complement strand
ATCAGCGCGCCGCGGTTCTTTTCCGCAACGGCGGCCTTGATGAAGGCCGCGGCTTCGGTGGGGCTGAGCTGGCGCTGCTCACCGGAGCTCATGTCCTTGACCGAGACGACGCCCGCCGCGATCTCGTCCTCGCCGATCAGCACGGCAAAGGGCACGCCGATTTTATCGGCATAGGCCATCTTGGCCTTGAACTTGCGCTTCTCGCCGTAGAGTTGGGTGCGGACACCCGCCGCGCGCAGCACGCGGCCCGCCGCGACGGCGTAGCCGAGCTCCTCGCTCATCGGCAGGATCAGCGCGTCGCAGGGGGCCGTGACGACCTCGTCCGACAGCAGGCCCTGCTCCTGCAGGACGTAGAAGAGGCGCGTCAGGCCGATCGAAATACCGACGCCGGGCAGCTGCCTGTCGGTGTAGTACTCCGCGAGGTTGTCATAGCGGCCGCCGGAGCAGATCGAGCCGATCTCCGGATGCTCGGTCATGACGGTCTCGTACACGGTACCGGTGTAGTAATCGAGGCCGCGGGCGATCGTCAGGTCGATGGCGAAATTCTCCTCGGGCACGCCGAAATCGGAGAGGTACTTCGTAACGGCGATCAGCTCATCGAGCCCCTGGTCAAAGATGGCGTCCATACCGCGGTAGTTCTCCAGGCGCGCGATGACTTCGGCGTTCGTGCCGCAGATGGCCATGAAATCGAGGACGTTCTCGCTCTTGTCAGGCAGCATTTTGACCTCGTCGATCAGAAGCTGCTTGACCTTCTGCGCGCCGATCTTGTCCAATTTGTCGACGGTGCGCATGATCTCGCCGGCCTTCTCGCTCATGCCGTTCATGGCGTAAAAGCCGTTGAGCAGCTTGCGGTTGTTGACGCGGATCTTGAAGTGCTTCAAGCCCAGGCGGGTAAAGGTGTCATAGATGATGGCGGGGATCTCGGCCTCGTTCAAGATGTCGAGCTTTCCGTCGCCGATCACATCGATATCGGCCTGGTAAAACTCGCGAAAGCGCCCGCGCTGGGCGCGCTCGCCGCGGTAGACCTTGCCGATCTGGTAGCGGCGGAAGGGAAAGCTGAGATTCGAATAGTTCGCGGCCACATACTTGGCGAGCGGCACCGTCAGGTCAAAGCGCAGCGCAAGGTCGCTGTCGCCCTTCTGGAAGCGGTAGATCTGTTTTTCGGTCTCGCCGCCGCCCTTGGCGAGCAGTACCTCGGCCGATTCGATGACCGGGGTGTCCAGCGGCGTGAAGCCGTAGGCGGCGTAGCTCTCGCGCAGGATCTGCATCATCCGCTCCAGCTTGACCTGGTCGCGCGGCAGCAGCTCCATAAAACCGGAGAGCGTGCGGGGTGTTACTTTGGGCATAATGATTATCCTTTCTTCCTGAAAAAAAGACGGAGAGACGCACTGTGTCTCTCCGTCTCGTGCCAAACGATTCATCCATCATCCGGGCCGGATTGCACCGGCCTCTGATCCGTGCCGTTACCGGCTCTTCGGGTTGACGATATTGCGCCAATCCAGATCGCCGCGGCGCAGGCCCTGCACCAGCACCTCGGCCGTGGCCGCGTTGGTGGCAAAGGGGATCTGATACTGGTCGCAAAGACGTTCGATCCGGTTGATGTCGTCAAAGCCATTGGGGTTGGCCGGGTCGCAGAAGAACAGAACGAGGTCGATCTCGTTGAAGGAGATGCGGGAGCCGATTTGCTGAGCGCCTCCCTGATCTGCATGGAGATAGAGCGTAATCGGCAGCCCGGTCGCCTCAGAGACGAGCTTTCCTGTCACATGCGTGGCGCAGAGAGAATGCTCGGCCAGAATTCCGCAATAGGCAATGCAGAACTGAACCATCAGCTCTTTTTTGCGATCGTGTGCCATCAAGGCGATGTTCATGCGCTCCTCCTATTCTAATCATTCTCACGGATTTTTCAAGACTCTTTTTCTGTTATAGGGATATTATACAATGTCAAATATGAAAAGACAAATCATTTTTTGAAATTGTATCAATATTTTTTACGGATTGCCGGCGGCGATTGCGTCCTCGGCGCGAGTTCACTTCAGCAGCGTCATCTCGTGCTCGGATTCGTCGGTGAAGCTCATGATGTTGTAGTAGGCATCGAGGATCTGCCGGGCCATAAAGGCGTTGTTGGCGCCGGCCTTGCCGCGCTCGACCACCATGGCGATCGCGATCTCGGGCTTCTGATAGGGCGCGTAGCAGATGAAGATGGCGTCGTTGACGATATTCTCGCCCTTCTGGGCGGTTCCGGTCTTGGCACAGGCGCTCTTCGAGGTGGGCAGGTCAACGAAATACTTGGCGACAGACGGGTTATTGCCGAGGTCGTTGGCCACAAGATGCATGCCCTCGTGGACAGCTTCCCAGTTGTAGTCGCCGCTCTCGACGATCGAGAGCTCCTTGCTCGAGCGCTGGAAGACGCTCTCGCTGTAGTCGTAGTTGCGGACCTCCTTCAGAATAGCCGCGGAGTGCCGGTGGCCGGAATTGGCGACCGTGGCGCAGTATTCGGCGAGCTGCAGCGGCGTGAAGATACTGTCGGACTGTCCGATGGCGGCCTGCAGCGTGTCACCGTTACGCCACACGGTGCCGGTGTAGTCGGCGTGGTTGCGGCTGTTGGACATGTTGCCGCGGGTCTCGACCAGCTCGATGCCGGTGTTCTCACCCAGGCCGAAGCTGCGGGCGTAGGGCTCTAACTTGTCGATGCCCAGCAGGTCGCCGACCGTGTAAAAGAAGTAGTTGCACGAGTGCAGCAGCGCGTGGCTCACATCGAGCTCGGGGTGGGTGTAGTGCTCGGGCAGCATGCTGGTCCAGATCCAGCACTCAGGGGCGTAGCCGTCGGCCGCGTACTTACTGAACACGCCCATGCAGTCGATCTTGTCCTCGGTATTGATGATGCCCTCGGTCAGGCTGGCGATGGCCGTGCAGGGCTTGAAGGCCGAGCCGGGGGCGTAGGCGCCCATCAGCGCGCGGTTGAACAGCGGCGCGTTCGGCGTCTCGAGGAGCTCCGCGTACTTTTCGATGATCGTCGACACATCGTAGGTCGGCCAGCTGGCGATCGCCAGGGGTTCGCCGGTGTCGACCTTGACGACGACCGCCGAGGCGCCCGTGATCTCCCAATAGCCGTCCTTGATGGTCCATTCGCCGGTGGCTGTCAGCTCCTCCTTCTCGTTGAGGCGCTCGCGCGCGAGGATCTCGACACCGCTTTGCAAAATACGCTCGACCTGCTCCTGCAGGGCGATATCCAGCGTCAGATACACGTTGTTGCCGGGGATCGGCTCCTTTTTATACACAGTGCTCAGCACCGTACCGGCGGCGTTTTTGGTCTCCTCGACGACACCGTCCTCGCCGTGGAGATAGTTCTCGAAGGCGAGCTCTACACCGTCCTTGCCGACCATGGCGTCGTTGGCGTAGTTGAGGAGGGAATAGTGCTCGAATTCCTCCTGCGTCATCAGGCCGACATAGCCCAGCAGATGGGCCGCGTATTCGGTGTGGTACTCGCGCGTATAGGCGCGCGAGACCTGGATGCCGGCGAGCTTCTGCTCCATGATCGAGGTCGTCAGCTTCATGCTGGCGTCCTGAACAAAGACATAATCGGCCGTATTGATGGCATAGCGCACGTTGATCGAATAGCGCACGCCGGCAATCATGCGCATCTCCTCGGCGGTGTAGCTGTTGTCGATGTCATAGCGCGTGCGCATAAAGCTCAAAAGCTCGACCGCTGTCGGCTCGTCCTTGCCGATGCCCTGCCGGTGATCCTTGAAATAGGCCTTGAGCATGGTGTTCTGGATGGCCGTCATATTGGGGTCGTATTCAAACGGGGGCTCGGTCGTGATCGGTAGGTCGTCGTTATAATGGTCGCCGTACTGGTTGACGAGGCCGACCAGCTCCAGGATCGTGGCGTTGGGATCCTCGCTGTTGAAGAGCTTCGTCACGTCGATCGTGAGGTTATAGCACTCCTTGTTGCTGATCAGCACGCGGCCGTAGCGGTCCAGGATCGAGCCGCGCGCGGCGGTGACCCGGCGCTCGGACTTGGTGATGGCGTTGGCGCGGCTGTAATATTCCTCGCCCTGGATGATCTGCAGCTGGTAGAGGAACACCAGATAGACCACCATCAGCACCGACAGAATGATGGCCATAGCCGCAACCCGTCCGGGCTTAACTAAATGTTTCATTCAACTACTCCTTTCCGAAGGAGACAACGCTCTCAAAGCGGCCTGAACTAAAGGATTTACTCGTACTCACTCAGCCGCTCGGGTGGGAAATACAGGACGGCCGCCACGGGCAGGGACCAGAGCGTCTGCAGCGCCACGGTGCCGAGCATCGGCAGCGAAAAGCCCTCGGCCACGGTCACGCGCAGCATCTGCGCAAGCGCCACAAGCAGGAGGCCGCCCGCCGCGGCCAGCATATAGGCCAGAAAGCGGCGGTTGATGAAAAACTGGGCGATAAAGCCCGCGCCGAAGCCCAAAAGCGAAAGCAGCAGCGTGAATCCTACCGTGCTCTCGATAAAGGCGAAGTCGGCAAAAATACCCATGACCAGGCCAAACACCGCGCCCCAGCCGCTGCCCTCAAACAGGCCGACGGCCACAGCCGCTGCGGGCAGGACAAAGGGACAGACCCCGGCCAGGCGCAAATTCGTCAGCACCATGTTCTGCGCCACCAGCGTGAGGAACAGGTAGAGCGCATACCACAGCAGCTTACGGATATGGCCCCGGGAAAACCACTCTTTTGTCATCATTCCACCACTTTGAAATCCTTGATGATGAACACCTGCACCAGCGAATCGAAGGGGCAGGCGGGCTCGACGAGACCGTACATGACCTGGCCGCCGGCCTCGGTCTGTACCGCGGAGATCCGGCCGATCAGCAGTCCCTGCGGGAAGGAGCCGCCCTCGCCGGAGGTCAGCACCTCGTCGCCGACATAGATCTGCGCGCCGTCGGCCATATAGGTCAGCTTGGCGAGGCCCTGCCGCATCAGCGCGTATTCGCCGAGCGCGATGCCGGAGGTACCGGTGCTGCCGACGAAGGCGCCGACGGACATATCGACGTCGATGACGGTGCTGACCGTGGCCCAGTTGGCGCCGACCTCGGTGATCTGGCCGACGACGGCGTTGTACTCGGTCACGACCGGGTCGCCGAGCTCGATGCCGCTGGTGCTGCCCTTACTGATCGTAAAGGAGTGGGACCAGTTCGAGGACGACCAGAGCACGACCTTGGACGACTCGAACACATAGTCGCTGTGCTTTTCGCGCAGGTTCAGCAGCTCGCGCAGCCGCCCGTTCTCCTCGGTGGCCTCGATGCCCTCGCGCGCGGACTGCTGGGCCTCGGCCAGCTGGGCGCGCAGCGACTCGTTTTCAGCCTCCATGCGATCGTAGCGGTAGAGATAGCCGTAGATCGTATCAAACCAGTTGACCGTCGCGCTGACGACCTTCTGCACCGGCGAGATCAGCACGCCGGTGATGTTCTGCACCGCGCCGATACGGCCGCTGCGGGCAGCCGACCCCAGCAGGATCAACAGCACGACCGCCAGGATCAGAACGCCGACACGGATGCCGTTTTTTCTCAGATACTCTTTCAAAGAAGTCCAACTCCCTGCTGTTTCAGCATTTCTCCGAGCCTGCAGAGCGGCAGGCCCATCACATTAAAGAAATCTCCCTCGATGCCGCGGACAAACAGCGCCGCCTTGCCCTGGGCGCCGTAAGCGCCGGCCTTGTCCATCGGCTCGCCGGTGGCGACATAGGCCGCGATCTCCGCCTCGCTCAGCTCCCGAAAGTGCACGACGCTGCGCTCGGCTTCGGAAACGCAGACGCCGCCGCGAATGACCGTGACACCGGTGAACACCTCGTGCGCGCGGCCCGAGAGCGTGCGGAGCATCTCGGCGGCCTCGGTCTCGCTGTGGGGCTTGCCGAAAAGGCGGCCATCGACCCAGACGACCGTATCGGCGGCGACGACGGTGTCGCCGGGGCTGGCCGCGGCGGCCACCTCCTCGGCCTTCTGGCGCGAGAGGAAGCGCACAAGCTCGTCCGGTGTGAGACCGGCGGGGGCGCGCTCCTCCCCTTTGGCGGGGATGATGCGCAGATCCTGTACGCCCAGCATCTCCATGAGCTCCCTCCGCCGCGGAGACGCGGATGCGAGTATAATCGACATAACGGATTCCCTCTGAAATAATTGATTTCTAACACGGATAAACCGGAAATGAATATTGAAAACTGAAAACTGAAAAATGAATAATTGAGGAATCCCCTTCGGGGATAAATCAGAATCGTCGCATAGCGACTCCTTTGTTATTCATTATTCAATCTTAAGTTTTCAGTATTCATTCATATATTCGCAACCGTTTGCCGCTTTGCGAAGATATTCGCCTATATTAGCCTAATCGACCCCGCGGTAGTAGAGGCCGCGGGTCAGGGTATTGGGCTGATAGTCGCTGAGACCGAGATAGCCCTTGGCCACCTCCACGCACTCGCGGGGGCTCTCGGTGGAAAAGAGCAGCCGCTCGCCCCAGACGCCCAGAGACAGCAGTTCTTCCCGCTTGTCGGCCAGATACAGCTTGTGCGCGTTATAGATGACGTTGCGGCAGCCGAATTCCTGCACCACCGGGAAGACCGAGCCCATGCGGTCGGCCATCTGCGCGCCGTTCTGGCAGCTGCAGCGGCCAGAGCTCTCGCGGATGATACACTGATCCGAGACCATCAGCGGCAGGCGGCCGTAGACGATCAGCTCCATATCGAGGGGCTTGGGCATCGTGCGGATCTGCGCCAGGCGCAGCTCGAACGAGGCCGTGGCGGATAAGAAGCCCGCGCCGTGCAGCACCTCGGCCGTATAGGCGTTGAAGACGTTCAGCCCGAAATCGCCGCGGACCTTCATGCCGGCCTGGCGGGCCAGCATCACATGGCCGAGGTTGCCGACCAGCGCCTCGTTGACGCCGTAGTCAAAGAGCTTCGAGAGGGCGTTGTAGACAACAGGCCCCTCCTCATCGGTGATGACGCGCGGCAGCACGGCCACAGGGCGCACACCGCGATCCACAAACGAGCGCAGACGGGAATAGTCCTCAGCCATCAGCATGACGGGGACATAGATATAGTCGGGCCGCAGCTCGGCAAGCTCGGCGGTGAGCTGGTCGGCCGTGCGCACCTGAAAGATGACACGCGGATCGCTGATGGCCGGCACATTGGCCGGGGCCAGGCCCATCGGCAGGCTGCGCCGCTGGGGCGGCTGGCCACGCTGTTCACTGAGCTCCGACACCAGGCGGCGGCGCAGCTCGTTGATCGAGGCAGCCGTCAGGAACAGGCCAGGATCGGTCTTTGCCCTGTTTTCAACGACACGGTAGGGCGTACCGCCGACCTTGGCCATCTGGTCGGTCAGATAGGCCTCGGTCAGGCCCTGGTGGCGGGCCGGCTCAGGCACGGGGCCGTTGGCAACCGCCTTGTGGCCCTCGTCGTCAAAGGCGATGGCCTGGGCACTCTGTCCCTCGCTGACCACAGTATAGAAATGGATCGGAACGCGCTCGCGCTCGCCGTCGGCGTACTTTTTGCGCGCCGCGGTGAACAGGCGCTCGACCTCCGCGCGATCCGCGTCCTCGCGGACACCGAACATATCTTTTTTATCGCCCTTGAAATAGCCCTGGGTAAAGCCCTGGCGGGAAAAGGCCAGGCGCAGCGTCTCCATGTCGTCGCGCGTCGGGCGGACGTGCTCGCGCAGCACCTTGGCGTAGATGCCGGTGACGACACCGACATATTCGGGCCGCTTCATGCGCCCCTCGATCTTGATGCAGCTGACGTTCGCGTCCTCGAGCTCCTGCAGGTACTCGACCAGGCAGTTGTCCTTGAGGGACATCGGATAGTCGTCCATATTGCCGCCGAGGCTGTACTGCATGCGGCAGGGCTGGGCGCACATGCCGCGGTTGCCGCTGCGCCGGCCGATCAGGGCCGACATGTAGCACTGACCGGAATGGCAGAAGCACAGCGCGCCGTGGACGAAAACCTCGGTCTCGATGCTCGCGTGCTTGCTGATAAGCCGGATCTGCTCGAGGCTCAGCTCGCGGGCCAGGACGGCCCGGGTAAGGCCCATCTCGGCCGCGGCCTCGACCCCGGCAAGGTTGTGAATGCTCATCTGGGTGCTGGCGTGCAGTGCGATATCCGGCACGGCGCGGTGGAGGCAGCCGGCGAGGCCCAGATCCTGGACCAGAATCGCGTCGGCCCCCATGCGCGAGACCATACGCGCCGCGCTGACCGCCGTCTCCATCTCCCGGTCGTTGACGAGGGTGTTGAGCGTCACATAGATTTTTGCCCCGCGCACATGGCAATAGCGCACGGCCTTCTCAAATTCCTCGTTTGTGAAGTTTTTGGCTCCGCGGCGGGCATTGAAATCGTCCAGCCCCACATAGACCGCGTCGGCACCGTTCTGCACGGCGGCGATCACAGCCTCGGGCGAGCCAGCGGGAGACAGCAGTTCCATCATCTGTATTTCTCCTTGAAGCCCGCCGATCGACGCCCGGCGGGCACGGTTTATCCATCGTTATCATCTGTCGGCAGGTACTCTGCTTCCCTTTAACTATGGCATTATACCACAATCATCCCTATTGCGACAAGTCATATTTGATGATATAATACTGGAAAAACAAATTCTTCACAGTT
>CACXDT010000121.1 GCA_902766405.1 Oscillospiraceae bacterium | reverse complement strand
GTCGTCTCCAGCTGACGCATGTTGTGCGTCAGCTGCGGGCTGTCGCCCGCTTACGTCCGCCGCTGGCGGACGTGGAGACAAAGTTATGGTTTATTCTGCGCATCTCTCAGGCGCTCCAGCTCGCGGAGCTCAACGCGCCCGACGGGGATCGCAATCAGGAAGGCCGCCAAATCGGCAATCGGCTGGACCAATTCGATGCCCAGCAGGGGAGCCATGCCGAAATGTGACAGTAAACCCGGCAGCAGCAAAACCAGCGGAATAAAGGCCAGTCCCTGTCTGGCCAGCGCCAGAAGCGTCGCCTTGCCGGTGACGCCGATGTTCTGCAGCATCATGTTCATCAAAACGACCCAGGCCGAGAGCGGGAAGGCGATCAGCTGGGCACGGAAGGTAAAGGCCGCGATGTCCAGAGCCTCCGGGCTGGCCCCGGCAACCAGATTGGTAATGGGTCTCGCGTAGATGAAGCCGAGGAGAGCGATACAAACCAGCACCAGAACGGCCACACGCACACAGTACCAGAAGGCCTTCAGCACCCGGTCATAGCGCCGTGCACCGTAATTGAAGCCGCATACAGGCTGGAAGCCCTGGCCGAAGCCGATCAGCGCTGAGGACAGGAACATCATGATCCGGTTGACGCCGGTCATGGCCGCCTGCGCGGCGTCGACCAGTAAAGGATCTGTCAGATAGAAGCCGATAGCGTGGTTCAAGCTCGCCGTGGCAATGCTGGCTACGCCCTGCCGGGCCAGAGAGGGGAGTCCGCCTGTGAAGATACCCTTGAAATAGTAGGGTGTCGGTGTGAAATTGCGCAGACGAATCTTCACGTTGTCACTGTGGGAGAGGCCGACCAACAGAATGCAGAAGCTGACGACCTGGCTGATCCCGGTAGCCAACGCGGCCCCGGCCACACCCATTCCGGCACCAAAGCCCATACGGATACCGCCGATGCCGATGGCGTCTCCGCGCTGAAAGATCAGCAGCGGATCGAGAAACAGATTCAGGACCGCGCCGGAGGCCAGACCGATCATCGAGAAAAAGGCGTTGCCCTGCATGCGCAGCTGGTTGTTCATCACAATACTGCCCATCATGAAGGGCGTCGCCAGAAGGATATAGCGCATGTATGCCACGGTATGGCCCAGCGTAGAGTGCGTTTTCGCGCCAAGAAGACGGGCCAGAGGCTCGCGAAACAGCAGACCGAAGCAGGAGAACAGCAGACCGAGCAGAACGGCAGAGAAGAAGCCGGTTGCGGCCATTTTCCCGGCCTCGTCAAGCTCCTTGCGCCCGAAGGCCCGGGAGATAAAGTTGCCCGAGCCGTGGCCGTGGTAAAAACCGATGGCCTGGATGATGTTCATCAACGGCAGCACCACACCCACCGCCGCCACCATGCTGTCCTGCTCCAGATGGCGGACAAAGAAGGTGTCCGCCAGATTATAAAAGGAGGTCACCAGCATGCTGATGATCGTGGGCAGCGCCAAACGCCGGATCAGCGTTTCGACCGGCTCAGTGGTCATGCGGATGTATTTTTCTTCCTTGGCGCTGTCAAGGGCGCGGGCTTGATCGCTCATGAATGTCTCCTTTGGCTGTCGCTGTTTTACCGTACAAGACTGCTCACAGTAGGAGCGGCCGAAGGACAGCCTCTATTTTTTCTCATCTTTCCTGCCTGATTATATCCTTTTTTGACGCAGACCGTCAATATCAACCGCTCATATCCGTCGACATTTTTATTTTCCTTTTTCCTGCACGGCGACAGAGGCATTTTGGTGTTGTAAAGGAAAATATTTTGCTGTATAATAAAATGAAAAATGAAATCAAATCCGTATACAGACAAAATACATGCGAAAGCGTGGGACAGGATATGGAACGATACCATTTTAAGCCGGAGCTTCAGAGCTTTATTGAGCACACCAGCATTCCTTACGCGGTGTATCAGTATGTTGATAAGCGCGTGGTCACGCTCGCGCTCTCTGCTGGCTTTTGCCGACTGTTCGGATACGAGGATAGAGAACGTGCCTACTTCGACATGGATCACGATATGTACAGGGACGTGCATCCGGACGACGCGGGCCGGATTGCCGAGGACGCTGTCCGCTTTGCGTCGGAGGGCGGTGTGTACGACGTTGTCTACCGCGCAAAGAATCTGGCATCCGATGCGTACAGGACGATCCACGCCAAGGGAGAGCATATGACAGCTGAGACAGGCGTTACACTTGCCTACGTCTGGTATACAGACGAGGGCGTGTACCGAGAAGACGTTGATGAGCTGGAACTGTCCCGGACCATGAACCGCACCCTTCGCGAAGAGAGCAAGCCGCGCGTGAACCGGTACGATTATCTGACCGGACTTCCGAGCATGACGTATTTCTTTGAGCTCTCGGAGGCGGCAAGAGAAGCCTCCATCAAGAAGGGGGAAGCGTTTTTCTTCCTGTATCTTGACTTCTGCGGCATGAAGTTCTACAACATAAAGAACAGCTTTGCCGAGGGAGATCGACTTCTGCAGGCGTTTTCCCGCCTCATGAGCCGAACCTTCGGCAATGAAAACTGCTGTCGGTTTGGCGCGGATCATTTTGCGGCCTATACGGCCGGAGACGGTCTTGACGAGACGCTGAACTGTTTTTTAGACGACTGCCGCCAGTTGAATCACGGGAATTCTCTTCCAGTCCATATCGGTGTTTATTCCGCGAGTATGGGGCTTGTGCCGGTGGGTGCAGCCTATGACCGCGCAAAAATCGCCTGTGATGCCATTAAAAGCAGCTTTTCATCCTGCTTTAACTATTACAGTCCGGAAATCCGCGACGACGCGGAGAGGCGGCAATATATTCTGTCCAATCTGGATCGCGCAATCCGGGAGCACTGGATCACCGTGTACTATCAGCCGATCGTGCGTACGGTGAGCGGCGCGGTCTGCGACGAAGAGGCGCTGGCCAGATGGATTGATCCCGAGCGCGGCTTCCTTTCGCCGGACGATTTCATCCCGTATCTGGAGGATGCCGGACTGATCTATCAGCTGGATCTGTATGTACTGGAACAGGTTCTCGAGAAGATGCGCTACCAGATGGACGCGGGGTTTCACGTCGTCCCTCATTCGATCAACCTGTCCCGGTCGGATTTCGATGTCTGCGATGTGGTGGAGGAGGTCAGGCGTCGTGTGGATGCCTCCGGCTTTCCCCGCAGCATGATCACGGTCGAGGTCACCGAGAGCACGCTCAGCAGCGATTTTGATTTCATGAAGGAACAGATCCGGCGCTTCCAGGATCTCGGTTTTCCGGTCTGGATGGACGACTTTGGGAGCGGTTACTCCTCGCTGGACGCGCTGCAGAGCATCAAGTTTAACCTGCTCAAGTTCGACATGAGCTTTATGCGCAAGCTTGATGAGGGCGAGAGCGCCAGGATTGTGCTGACCGAGCTGATGCGAATGGCGACTGCGCTCGGTATGGATACCGTCTGTGAGGGCGTTGAAAAAAAAGAGCAGGTTCAGTTCCTCTATGAGATCGGCTGCTCGAAGATACAGGGCTATTATTTCACCAAGCCAATCCCGCTCGACGAGATCATGGAGCGGTACCGCACAGGCCATCAGATCGGTTACGAGAATCCGGATCAATCCGCCTATTATGAAACGATAGGACGGCTGAATCTCTACGATCTTTCGGTGATGAACAAAGAAGAGGGCGACCTCTTTAATACGTTCAACACGATCCCGATGGGGCTCGTTGAGGTTAAGGACGACCACACCAGATTCGTGCGGAGCAACCGGTCCTACCGCGATTTTATCAAGCGCTTCTTCCATTTTGATCTCAGCTTTGAAGGCTCGTCCTTTGCTCCCTATGACAATACCTTTATGGAGAATGTTGTCAATACCTGCTGCAAAAAAGGGATCCCATCCTTCTACGATGAGCAGATGCCCGACGGCTCGGTGGTGCATTCTTACGCGCGGCGCGTCGGCATCGACCCGTTAACAGGAACCGTAGCCGTCGTCATTGCCGTTCTGTCTATTACCCAACCGGATGAGGGCGCTACCTACGCCAGTATTGCACGCGCTTTGGCGGCCGACTATTACAACATTTACTATGTGGATCTGGATACCGAGCGTTTTATCGAATATTCGTCCCCGGTCGGCGAAGAAGCGTTGGCTATCGAACGGCACGGCGAGCAGTTCTTCGACAGCGCAAGAAAAGACACCATGACCCGCATTTATGAGGAGGACAGGGCGTCGTTCCTTGCCAACTTCAAAAAACAGAAGATCATCGAGGAATTGGACAAACAGGGCGTGTTCACCGCGACCTACCGTCTTATTGATCGTGGCAGGCCGATGTATGTCAACATGAAAATCACCCGGATGCAGGGTGGGAATAAGATCATTCTGGGCGTCAGCATCATTGATTCCCAGATCAGGCAGCAGGAGGAAGAAAAGAAACTGCGGCAGGAAAAGCTTGCATTGGGAAGAATTGCTGCCCTGTCGCCGAATTACATTGTCCTTTATACCGTTGATCCCGAGACGGGCCACTATACGCAGTACAACGCCTCGAAGGCATATCAGGGCTTTGGTCTGGCCGAACAGGGCGATGATTTTTTCCGGGACGTTGTGCTCGACGCACCGAAGGCGATCGCGCCGGAGGATATCGAAAGGCATCTGCGTGTTCTCACGAAAGAAAATATGCTGCGCGTTATCCGTGAGGACGGCTTTTTCGTCCATAATTATCACCTTCTGATCGATGGAAAGGCCGTTCCGGTCAGCCTGAGGGCCACGATCGTCAATGAAAGCGATGGCAAGAAGCTGATACTTGGCGTCGCCAACGACGAGGGGGCGTACAAGCGGCAGCTGGAGGCGGCTTACAAGAAGGCAAGCAGCACTGCTGTCATCTATACGCATATCGCCCACGCTCTGGCCAGAGGCTATACGGATCTCTACTATGTCAATATGGACACCGACGAGCTGATCGAGTTCCACACCGACGATGAACACGGCGTTCTCAGCGAGATCAGACGGGGTTCAGACTTCTTTGAGGGCTGTGAGAGGGACGCTAAGCTTGGTGTCCATCCGGAGGATCAGGCGGCGTTTGTTCGCGCTATGAACCGCGAATTCCTCAAAAAGGCGCTGGAGGAGAACCGGGTCTTTGAACTGACCTACCGAAGGATCAAGGACAGCAGACCCTTCTATGTGCTGATGAAGGTCTCACGCATGGAGGACGATGAGCGCATGCTTGTTATCGCCGTACAGGATATCGACGAGCAGGTCCGGCAGCGCAGGGCCGAGGAGCGAATCCAGGAGGAGCGCATCATCTACGCCCGTCTGCACGCCCTTACCGGGAACTTTATCGTCGTTTATGTCGTCGATCCGCAGACGGGCGCCTACCGCGAATTCAGCGCCACAAACGATTATGAAGAGAGCTTTGCCCAGGCGAAAGAAGGCTCGGACTTCTTTACTACTGTGCGGGAGGTCTCGCGCGCCTTTAATTATGACGAGGATCAGACCCGTTTTCTCTCGATCTTTACCAAAGAGAATGTGCTCGCGGAGATCGAGCGCAGCGGTATTTTCACCCTGGGCTACCGCCTGATGATGGACGGTAAACCCCTGCATGTACAGATCAAGGCCGCCATGGTGGAGGAAAAAGAGGGGCGCCGCCTGGTTGTCGGCATCAATGATATCGACGCGCAGGTGCGGCAGGAGGAGGCCATCGAAAAGCGCCTGGCTCTGGCACAGCGCCAGGCCAATGTCGACGCGCTGACCGGGGTCAGGAACAAGCATGCTTTTCTGGCCGAGCAGGCATTACTCGACAAAAAAATCGCCGGACACGCGCAGTCTCCCTTCGCCATCGTGATGTTTGACATCAACAATCTGAAGTGGATCAACGACACCAAGGGCCATCAGGCGGGCGATCAATATCTGCGCGCGGCCTGCAAAATCATCTGTGATATCTTCAAGCACAGTCCGGTATTCCGTATCGGCGGCGACGAGTTTGCCGTGATCGTGCAGGGCGAAGACTATGCCTGTATCGAAGCGCTCCTTGTCAAGGTGCACGAGCACAACGCCGAGGCCGCCCGCACGGGCGGGGTCGTGATTGCCTGCGGTATGTCAAGGTATATCAACGACGCTTGCGTCGCGTCTGTTTTTGAGCGCGCCGATCAGAACATGTATGAAAATAAGAACGAGCTGAAATCGGGGAAGAATCATCCTGACGGCCACTCTTGAAAGCACTATCATAATAACTTATGACAGTCTTGGCTGTCCTATTATCAGGAGGATACGAAGTCAACCATGGAGGAGAAGCTGAAAAAAACCACACTGATGCAGCTGGAGGTCGGTCTGCCGACAAAAATGATCGTCTCGATTGCGATCATGTCTGCGCTGATCGCGTTTGTATATGTCTTTCACATTCCCAACCCGAATATGATTCTGATCGCCGGACTGGTTCTTTGCTCTGCCTTGTACGGCTTTGGCGGCGGGATCATCGCGGCGGTGATCATGTTCTTCTATACGCTGTTCTTTTTCTCGACGAACAACAGCTTTACCCAATTCACACCGCAAAACCTGCAAAAGGTGGGCGTGTCGCTGATCGGTATTGTGGCGGACATGCTGCTTGTCTGTTTTCTGAAAATGACAGAGGTTCACGCCTTCAAGGAGATCAAAGCGCTGACCGGAAAGCTGAAGCAGGAGACGGAAGAGACAAAGTTAGAGCTTGAGAAGGAGACGCAGTATACCACGGAACTGACAGAGCTCATGGGCTCGATGTCCTCGATGCTGACGAATATGCCCGCCATGAGCTTTTCCAAGGACGCACAGACCGGGGTGTACCTGGCATGCAACCAGGCCTTTGCGCAGTATGCCGGGAAAACGAAGCCTGAAGAGGTGGTGGGGCTGACGGACTATGAGCTTTTTGATCCCGCTACAGCTGAACATTTTGTCGAGGACGATAAAAAGGCGCTGACGATGGATGGATCCTATATCTTCTTTGAGGATGTACCGAACGCCTCCGGCTCGATCCTCCGTTCCCTGCAGATGACCAAGAAGAAATACCGGGACGCCTCCGGCCGAATCTGTCTGCTCGGCATGTGTGTGGATGTGACCGAAACAACAAGGGCCAAGGCCGAGCAGGTCGCCAGACAGGTCCGCGAAGAGGAAGAGAAGGAGAAGCAGGAGCTGGAGTCGTTCTATAAAAAGGACGTGGAGCGCCTGAGCTACCAGGCCTCTCACGACGAACTGACCGGTCTCTATAACCGCTTCGGATATGATTTCCTGATCTCTGAGGTAGAGCTCTCTTCGGTCTATCTGCTGATGGTGGACGTGGACGATTTCAAATCCGTCAACGACACCTATGGGCACGATGTCGGCGACAGGGTGCTGATCAAAATCGCGGACACACTGAAACAGACCTTCCGCGCCAACGACTGCATCTGCCGCATCGGCGGCGATGAATTTGTGGTGGTGATGGTTCACGCGCATACGGGTCTCCGCACCTTAGTCAAATCCAAGGTCGAGAAGGTCAACCGTGCCCTGGCCGTTACCTCCGACGGACTGCCGCCGATTTCGGTCAGCGTAGGCATCACCTACGGGAGCGAAGCCTCGGACGCTATTGAGCTGATGAAGCTGGCAGATCTAGCCATGTACAGGCTCAAACGAAACGGAAAACAGGGGTATCAGTTCTCGGATGACAAGTGATACTTTTTCTATAATACCAAATGCACGAAAAACGCATGCGATTGCAGATTTTGTACTGCGAGCGCATGCGTTTTCATAAGATGAGTGAGCCTGTAAGCCGGGTTCTGTTTTAACGACCATCTATCTAGGCCTGCCGTTGCCGACAGGCTCAAGCCACCTCCGGGGG
>CACXDT010000120.1 GCA_902766405.1 Oscillospiraceae bacterium | reverse complement strand
CCGGCGAGCGATCACCGCGCTATGGCTCGCGGAACAGGTCATCCAGAAGAACCTCATTGCTCACGATTCCGCTGTATTTGTTCTTCTGCACACCGAAGGTAGTGATCATAGACAGCTGTATCGTCTTGCGGCAGTTCGTCGCTTCCCGGAAGACAGCGATCTTATTGCGCAGATTCTGGTCGTAATCCTTATTGATCTCAAAGCGGTTGAGAGAAAACTTCACCTCGCAGAGATTGATCACCTGGTCTCGCCGGTCGATAATCAGATCGATCTGTGCACCGGTTTTTGACTCCTCTGTATCTCCCTGCATTGTCCCAAACCAGGAGAATTCTTCCGACAGGACGCCGGCGATCCCCAGCTTCTGCTTGATCTGCGGAATGTGATCCTTGCACAGCTGCTCAAAGGTGATCCCCTCCCAGGCTCTTCTCGCGGGGTTGTCCAGCGTGTTGCTCCAGAAGTGCTCATCTTTCCCAAAGCCGCCCTTGATAAAGCGGTAGTAGAACAGCGTGTAGTAATCGGAGAGCTGATAGAGCGTCTCTTTTGATTTCTTTCCATAAAAAGAATATTTCCGCACAAAGCCGGAATCCGACAGGTCGTTCAGTATTTTGGAAAGCGCGCCGTTGGCCGGAAGCTTTGTCTGCTGTACGATCTCACTGCGCGTCAGTCCCATGCGTTTTTTGCTCAGTTGTTCGACAATCTTAATATATTGCTCGCTGTTTGAAAACAGGGTCTTATAGAGATGATCAAACTCATCCCATAGTTCAGCGCGTTTCCGGAAAAACAGGTTGTCAATATTCGCGTTGAACGAAAGCCCCTCGTCAAGGAGACTGAGATAATATGGAATCCCACCTAAAATCATATAGCATTCCGCAATATCCCGCCTTGACCATTCGATCCCTCTGGCCTGCAGATACAGTTCCGTTTCACGGAGTGTAAAAGGCTGCAAGTACAGTCTGCATGTCTGACGATTGAACAGACCGCCTTTATTCTCCGCTATGTTTTCGACCATCCACGATGTCGCTGAGCCGCAGACGATAAAGATAAGATTGTCCTGTGTGCAGCCCCAGTCGTTCCAGAACCATTCAAAGGCCGACAGAAAACCGGAGCGCTGTGTGTCCATCCACGGCATCTCATCAAAGAAAACAACATGCTTCTCCTCGTTCGGAAGAGAGGACAGATATTCCCGCAACTGCTGAAACGCCTCAATCCAATCCTTGGGTGCCGTCTTTTCCTCGCCGGTCTGGCGATTTAACTCTGCTGAGAAATAGCGCAGCTGTGTTTCTCTCGGTTCGGCATAAGCGCCTGTCAGCTTAAAATCGAACCGACCATCAAAATACCGATTGATCAGGAAGGTCTTTCCTACTCTTCGCCTCCCATAGACGATAATCAGCTGTGCCTGATCCGCCTGCAAGCACTTTTCCAGCCGTTCCCGCTCGGCCTTCCTGCCAATAAGCATTTTCCCGCTCATAACGCACCTCCCTTTGTGAGTACGTCAAGTATAGCATATATAAAGACTATTTTCAATGCGTATTTTGTCTTTTTGCAGCTTCTAACCCACTATAGTCCGCTTATACCGTTTAAATTTTGTCTTTTTGTTCTCCATTATTTTGGAATTCGATTTTTAGTGTTTATCATTCAGAATATATCACGAAATACAGCAACAGTCTTCGCCGTACGGCAAAACCGCTGCATTCTCAGCATATTCTGCGCCGTACGGCGAAGTCAAGGACATCGCAGGAAACCGGCTTGAGGATGAAATCAAGCGCCTCTACCTCATATCCCTGTATGGCATATCCGGCCATGCTGGTAAGGAAGATCAAAATAACTTCCCTGTCTTTTTCCCTGATCCTGCGCGCCGCTGTCATCCCATCCATAAAACGCATCTGAATGTCCAGAAGGATCAGGTCATACTCGGGCTTATAGTTTTCCGCAATGTCCTCGCCGTCCGGGAATACGCGCACTGTCATGGCCAGCCCTTTCTCTGTGCGATAGCGCTCCAGATACGCCGTAATCTTCTGAACATGGCGGCTGTCATCCTCGACCAGCGCGATACGAACAACTGACATAACATGCACCTTCTCTATGCGTTGAAACAGGCAAGGCAAGCCCAGGCCCTTTGCACTCCATATATTTTTATTTTACACAAAAACCGCCATCCTGCAAGTAGAAACCGCGATTACCAATCTGCTAACTATAGCAACCCGCTGTATGACAAGCACATGGCCGCGCCGGAACCTCCAAAGAAAGATTTATGAGACAGGATTGCGTCAGGAAAAGCGCCGCCCGTTCCGGGGAAGGATCACGTAGCGCGCAGCAGTCCGACGGCAACGTCGTTGACGTTTGTGCCGGTCGGGCCGGTCATAATCAGCCCGTCGATGGCCTTCAGTGCATGATAGGCATCGTTGTCGGCGAGGACCGCGTGCAGATTCAGCCCGGCCGCCTGCAGGGCGGACAGACTCTCATGGTCCGTATACCCGCCTGCGGCGTCTGTCGGACCGTCGGTGCCGTCGCTTCCGACAGAGAAAACCGCAGCCCCCCGGAGACGGTCGATGCCCTCGCAGGCTGCGAGGGCAAGCTCCTGATTTCGCCCGCCGAGGCCTTTTCCCGTGAGATGAACAACCGTTTCGCCGCCCGCAATGAAGGCGAGCGACTTGCCGTCTCCGGCGTGGCTTTTCAGGATGCCGG
Organism: Oscillospiraceae bacterium; assembly: GCA_902766405.1. Taxonomy (GTDB): domain Bacteria; phylum Bacillota; class Clostridia; order Oscillospirales; family Oscillospiraceae; genus Limivicinus. Next base: position 2,437 of record CACXDT010000120.1, on the reverse strand, counting down.
CGAGAAAGCGGCCGGCTTCCCGCGCTTCGCACGAGAGCTGATCTGTCAGGTATACCGGCTCATAGCCACACTCTGCGGCGGCTTTTGCGGCTGCGGCGCAGAGCTCCCGAACCGAACCGTTGATGTGCGTCTCTACATTGTGAAGCTCCTTCGGCGTCTCCAGACGCAGCAGCTCCAGCGCTGCGCTCGACAGCTGCAAATGATATTTCTCCACTACAGCCAAAGCATCGGCACAGGTGCTGCCGTCGGGGTAGGCTGGCCCGCTGGCAATGCTGTCGAGCGGATCACCCAAAATATCGCTAAGGACGATGCTGAACACCGCGGCAGGCTCACAGGCAAGGGCGAAGCGGCCGCCCTTCACAGCGGAAAGGCGCTTGCGGATGCAGTTCATCTCCACAATATCCGCCCCGCTGGCCAGCATCTGCCGGGTGATATCCTGCAACTCCTCCCCGGGGATGAGGGGAAGCTCAAAGAGGGCGCTGCCGCCGCCGGAGAGAAGGAAAATCACCGTGTCATCGGCACTGAGGCCATGAACCAGGTTAAGCGCCGTTTCAGTGGCCGTGAAGCTGTTTTCATCCGGAACAGGATGGCCCGCCTCGAAGCAGCGGACGCCGGGAAGCTCTCCCTTGACATGGGCGTACTTGGTGATGACAACGCCATCGTCGACCCGCCCCAACGTGCCGAGTGCGGCCTTCGCCATCTGCCATGCGGCCTTGCCGACCGCAACCAGCAGGGTGCGGCCACTGCCGGGATGATAGTCCTGCAGGGCACGCCGCACCGCAGCGTCAGGCAGCACCGCAGTCAGCGATGCACGGACGATCTCGTCCGCGTCCCGGCGAAGCTCCCGGTTCATGACCGGACCTCCCGCGGCCTGTTGACGACATTGATGGGCGCGCCATCCACATAGGACCGGAGATTCTGCACAGAGCAGGCCATAATGCGCTCGCGGGCCTCCTTCGGCGCCCAGCTGATATGTGGCGTGATGAAGCAGTTTTTGGCATGGAGCAGGGGATTGTCGCCCTTGATGGGCTCTGTGGACACAACGTCAAGACCGGCGGCGTAAACCTTGCCGCTGTTGAGCGCGTCGGCAAGATCCTGCTCCACGACCAGCTGGCCGCGGCTGTTGTTGATGAGGATGACGCCGTCTTTCATTTTGGCGATGGCTTCCCTGTTGATCATGCCCTCGGTCTCGGGGAAGAGCGGGCAGTGCAGGACGACGACATCGCTGCGGGCAAAGAGCGTGTCACGGTCGACATACTCGGCGATGGCCCTGCCGGTCTCGGTCTCGCGGCTGCCGCTGGCCAGGACGGTCATGCCCATCGCCCTGGCGATCTTGCCTGTGGTCTGGCCGATCCTGCCGAAGCCGATGATGCCGATGGTCTTGCCGGCCAGCTCAATGAGCGGGTAGTCCCAGAAGCACCAGTCAACACTGTTCTCCCAGCGGCCGGCATGCACGGCCTCGGAATGATGCGCCACGTGATGGCATATCTCCAGCAGCAGCGCGATGGCAAACTGGCCGACAGCGGCCGTGCCGTAGGTCGGGACGTTGGAAACGCAGATCCCCTTTTCCCAGGCGTAGCTGCAGTCCACAACGTTGTAGCCGGTGGCGAGGACCGAGATATACTTCAGATTCGGGCAGGCATCGAAGACCGGCTTGCGGATGGGGCACTTGTTGGTGAAGACGACCTCGGCCTCGCCGATGCGCTCGGCGATGACGGCATCGTCATTAGGCGTACGGTCATAGACCGTCAGCTCTCCAAAGGCGGCCAGGCCGTCCCAGCTCAGATCGCCGGGGTTTTCGGTTTTACCGTCAAGGATCACAATTTTCATCGGGCATCTCCCTTCCATATAAAATTGACTTTCAGATACTGTATAAGCAGCAGGGCGGACATACGATGAACGAGAGCCTTATCCTATCCATCCGGCAAGGCATCTGCCCCGGTTCCGTTCCGGAGATAACAGGCAGATGTTGCAACAGTCTCCTCCGCCGTGACCGCTGTCGTAATCATATCAAATACAGCAGCCGACTGCAACTGTCTCTGTGTCCGGAAGTCGAATTCTGCTCCCCGGCGAAGGAATACGATTCCCGAAGCCATTGGAGAAAGATCCGATCTGCCGGAAAGCTATCGGGCAATTGTTTTTTCGGGCGCCGCACGCGGAGAAAGCCCTGGGCCGCGGCGGGGCCGATCCTGTCCGTGCTGCCGGAACGCTCGGCCCTGCTTCGCCGACTGCCGCGGCCAAAACCGATTCTCATTTCTTCGAAGCAGCCGAGGCGCGAAATGGCGAGATCATCGCCAAAATATACGGTGCTGAATAATCCTGTTGGCAAAAAGTTGGCAAAACAGATTCCCGGCGTAAGTTAAGTTTCTAAAAAAGCGCGGAAAAAGACCGATTTCTTATCGAAATCGGTCTTTTTAGTGGTTGCGGGGGAAGGATT
>CACXDT010000119.1 GCA_902766405.1 Oscillospiraceae bacterium | reverse complement strand
TGCGCGTCGACGCCGAGAACGGCGCCACCGCCGGCAAGTTCGAGCTGGCCAAGCTTGCCAAGAAGTACAACCTGGACGCCATCCACGTCACCGTCCATGAAATGGCCCGCGACGAGGCCCGCCACGGCAAGGCCTTCGAGGGGCTGCTCAAGCGCTATTTCAAGTAAGCAATTCGTTTTCAATACAGATAAGGAGGATATCGCTATGCGTTATGTCTGCAATCTCTGCGGATGGGTTTATGACGAGGAAGAGCAGGGCGTGAAGTGGGAAGACCTTCCCGACGACTTTGCCTGCGAGCTCTGCGGTGCCGGCAAGGACGACTTCAGCGTCGAGGAATAAGCGATAGATGCCGTAGGGGCGGCTGTCAGCCGCCCGCGCGGCACAATCTGAAATGGGCAGATATGTTGGGCGATTTCGTACATGATACGAATTTGCCCAACTTTTTTGCATCATCAAGAAGCATATAGGAGTGAACGTGCGGGAAAGGTGCCCCAGTTCGCAAACCGGGGCGGATGAGGTGGAACCGACCGCAACAAACAGCCACGTATTAGCGGCACGTGTGACACCTCATCCGTCTTGCCCCTCGCGTGAGATCGGGGCAAGCCACCTTCTCCTTAAGGAGAAGGCAAGGCACCGCTTGGCACCGCTTGCCCTTGATTTTTCTGCACAGAGGTTCTTGCGGGCCTTTGACTTCTGTGCTATACTATTTTTGTCGAGTTGTATATTTTTCTATCGACAGAAAGCTGGTAGCGTTATGGAACAACGTTCTCCCAAACTCAGGTTTTACGCCGACCCCACCGGCTGGGCGACCCAGGCCTCGGTCATGATGATGATCATGTCGATGATCCTGCGCGCGGTGAGCTACTGGGGCGTCTGGTCCGATCCCAACACCTCCAACATGGAGGCGCTGCTGTACATCGGTGTGCCGGAGCTCTGCGGTCTGCTGTTTATCGTCGCCGTCCTGCTGCTCGGCAAGCACCGTATCTGGCCCTCGTTCCTGCCGGTATGGGGCCTGTGCGCGTTTCTGGTGCTGGATGCCCGGCTGTACAGTGAGGAGCTGTGGATGCTGTTTTGCGTGGTCGCCTATGTGCTGATCGGCATTTTGTATCTCTGCACGGTCTTCCATCTGCTCAGCACCAAATGGGTGCTGGCCTTCACAACACTGCTGCCGTTTCTGTTCCACATCTTTGTCATCGACATCAAGGCCCTGCAGGACAGTGAAAATCCCGTCCTGTTTACAGCCGGTGTACGGGAGCTGTCGGTGCTGGGCATCCTGCTGTCGCTGCTGTTCATCGCGCTCGCCATGAAAAAGAAGGAGACCGGGCGCAAGGCCGCCGCGGCCGAGTCCGTTCCTGTGGCGCAGCCGGTCAGCGCGCCGGTTGTCGAGCAGGCGCCGCCGGTGCTCAGCTGGGATACGCCGGCTTCCGCAGCTGTCTCTGTGCCCGCCGCGGCGGAAGCGGAGCCCGCCGCCCCTGCAGGCGATGACAGCTCCTCTCTCAAGACCTCTGACGGGGAGTCTGCCGACGAGGACACATGAGCCCCCCGCGTACTGCGCCCGGACGCCCGCGCTCGCCGACACCGGGCGGGAAGAGAAAGTCACGATCCCTGCGGCGGCTCCTCAAGCGGCTGAGCAAACGCCTGTCCACGCGGCTTTCGAGCCGGAGGTTCATACCCTGTCTGCTCGCCGCTGTGCTGGTAACCGTTCTGATTGCCGCCTTTGTCTGGCGTCAGGTCGAGGGGCCGCACCGCTACGGTGTGCTCTACGGTCAGGCCGTCAAGGCCAGCGATGCCGGACAGTATGAAGAGGCGCTGATGCTGCTGCGCCGCGCCTCCCTCCTGCGCGAGACGGATGAGGCACAGCTGCTGATGGCCGATTGCTACGCGGCCATCGGCAACTACGATAAATCGCTGGAGCTGCTGCGCCGGATGGACCGTGCCAACACCGAGATCCGCAGCAAGATCGATGAAATGGAGCAGTGCCGCAGCGACAAGATCAATGCCGAGAAGGTCCGGCTGGCCGGACAGGAGTTCACGCTTGATCTGGCTGCCCTTTCCTTGCCGGGTGCCGGTCTGGTTGACGAGGATCTGGCCGCGCTGGTCCGTCTCTACGCCTTGACCTCGCTCTCGCTCCCCGACAACGCGCTCCGGGATATCTCTCCGCTGTCAGGGTTGGGCGGACTCACACATCTGGATCTCAGCCGCAACCAGATCACGAGTGTCCAGCCGCTCTCGTCGCTCGTCAGTCTGCGCTCGCTGACACTGGACGGCAACCCGATCCAGGATCTGACGGCGCTCAGTGCGCTCTCCACGCTGACGACGCTCAGCATCCGCGGCATGGCGGTTACCGACGAGCAGCTGCAGCTGCTGTCCAACGCGCTGCCCGGCTGTGCGATCCTCAGCGACAGCCCGGACGGGAGCGGCGCCCAGATCAGTATGGACGGACAGACCTTCCCGGACTCTGTCACCGAGCTTGATCTCTCCGGCCGTGAGCTGTCGGATATCTCGGCGCTCTCGGCCTGCCGCAGTCTGATCAAATTGGATCTCAGCGACAACCATATCTCCGACCTTTCACCGCTGATGAACATCCCCGGCCTGAAGGAGCTGTATATCGACAGCAACAATATCAGCAATCTGCGACCGTTGATGGCTCTGCAATCTCTGCAGCTGATCCGTGCCGAGCACAACGCCGTCGGCTCGACGGTGCCGCTGTCCGGCCTGACACAGCTCAATCAGCTGGATCTGTCCTATAACCCGATCACGGATTATACCGGTCTTGAAAAGCTCGGCGCACTGCAAAGTCTGGAGCTGCGCGGCACCGGCCTTTCCAACGCGGATCTCACGGTCCTGTCCGGCATACACAGCCTGAAATACCTGGATATTCAGGAGAATCCGGGGCTCGGCATCGAGGCGTTCAATGCGCTCAAAGCAGCACTCGCCTCCTGCAAGATCGAACACGCCGAGCTGGTGACCATGGTGGAGCTGGGCAGTGCCGCATTTCCACAGGATACCACAAGCATTGAGATCAGCAACGTTCCCGAGGTCGATTTAGCGTCGATCTATCACTTTACGAAGCTGGAAACGCTGAAAATCCGCGGCACTGATCTGCGGAACATCTATCCGCTCCAGAGCCTCTCTACCCTGCGGCATCTGGATCTGGCCTGCAATCATATCGAGGATGTCACCCCCGTGGCCTCGCTTTATGATCTGGAGACGCTGGATCTCAGCTCCAATTATATCTCGATGGTGACGCCGTTTTTCTCGCTCACCAGTCTGACCGAGCTGAATCTCAGCGGCAATCCGATCCCGCCCGACCAGCTGGAGCGCCTGCAATACGCGCTTCCCAACTGCAAAATCATCTATGATTGAAAAAATCCCCATGCGCCGCAAGGCGCATGGGGATTTGTTATCTTTGCCCTTGCCTCGCGTAAGCGTCGGGAAGAGGGGCCACGAAGCGGCGGAGAGGGGCCGCCGTCCACTTGGCTCGCCCCGGAGCGAAGCGAGCGGGGAGAGCTGGCGCGCAGCGCCTGAGAGGGGCAAACGGACGTTCTTTACTATTTCAGATCATGCGTATGGAAATAATCCCTGGTCATTTTGGCGACCGTGCCGCTGAGGAGCAGCAGAGCGATCAGGTTGGGGATCGCCATCAGGCCGTTCATGGTATCGGAGATGTCCCACATCAGCTTGCCGGTGCCGACCGAGCCGACGATGCACATCAGCGTAAAGACGATGTTAAAGCCCATAGCGACGTTCCTGTTGTTCTTGCTGATGTAGTTCCAGCAGCTGACACCGTAGTAGCCCCAGCCGATGATCGTGGAGAACGAGAACAGCAGCAGGCCGATCTGAATGACGGTACCGCCGAGATTGCCGGGCAGGATCGTGTTGAAGGCGGCCGCCGCGGCCGCGCCGTTGGAGCCGAAGGCGTCGACGCCGTTTTCGGCGTTCAGCACGCCGGAGAGGATGACCGTCAGCGCCGTGATCGAGCAGATGACGATGGTGTCCACAAAGACCTCGAACACGCCCCACAGCGCCTGATCGCAGGGCTCCTCGGTCGAGGAGGCCGCGTGAGCCATCGGCGCCGAGCCGAGACCGGCCTCGTTCGAGAAGACGCCGCGCGCAAAGCCGTTGCGCATGGCGACGATAATGGCGTAGCCGAAGACGCCGCCGCCGACCGCCTTAAAGCTGAACGCGCTCTTGAAAATGAGACCGAAGGCCGCCGGGATCTGGGTGACGCGCAGAATCAGCACCAGCAGCCCCGCCAGGATATAGAACACCGACATGACGGGCACCAGGTAGGAGGTGACCGAACCGATGCGCTTGACGCCGCCGATCAGCACCACGCCGACCAGCACGGCCAGGATCACACCGGCGACCGGGCGGCTCAGGCCGAACAGATTGACCATGGCGCTGGCGACCTCGGTACTCTGGGCGATATTGCCGATGCCAAAGCTCGCCACACCGCCGAGAATGGCGAAGGTTATCGCCAGCCACTTCCACTTGGCGCCAAGCCCATTTTCGATGTAGTACATCGGGCCGCCGTGGTGGACGCCGTTTTCATCCTTGACACGGTATTTGACCGCCAGGGCGATCTCGGCGTACTTGGTGCACATGCCGAAAAAGGCCGAGACCCACATCCAGAACACGGCGCCGGGACCGCCGGCAAACAGCGCGCCGGTCACACCGGCGATATTGCCCGTACCAACCGTGCCGGCCAGTGCTGTAGAGACCGCCTGGAACGGAGAGAGGTTATTGCCGTGATCCCCGTTTTTCTCCTTCTTGAACAGCGTTCCGATGGTGTTGCGCATGATGTAGCCGAAGCGCGAGGCCTGGATAAAGCCCGTCTTGACCGACAGATAGATGCCGGTGCCCACCAGCAGAAGCAGCATGACCGGGCCCCAGGCGAAGCTGTTGACGACACCGTTTACTTTTTCGATGCCGGCTACCAGATTTTCCATATTTCTCCCCCGTTTCCTAAAAATATGGTTGTTATTATACGCTTTGCCTCGCTAAATTGCAATACTTTAAATGGAGTTTATGCTGTCTATTTTTTAACGATTCAGCATAGTTCTGTTTGATATCCCGTATATTCCAAACTTTATGGACTTTTTTCTGTTTTTCCCCTTGCGCCGCTGTCGAAACTCAGATATAATAGAAAAACCGCCTGCGTCCGCTACGGACAGGCTTCCAAAATCTCTCTCAGCGGAGGGCTTCCATGCTCGACTGGTTTACATCGACAACGCTCGGCAAGATGATCGCCACCTTCTTTATCTCGATGCTCCCGATCGTGGAGCTCCGGGCCGGACTGCCCTACGGCATCGCCCTGGGTCTGGACTACTGGACCGCGCTGGGCTGTGCTGTGCTCGGCAATCTGCTCCCGGCGCCGTTCATTATCCTTTTCATCCGCCAGATCTTTGCCTGGCTGCGCAAAAAGAACGCAAAGCTGGACCGCTGGATCACAAAGCAGGAGCACAAGGCCTCTCTCAAGAGTGAAGTCGTCAATCAATACGGCCCGATCGGGCTCTGTCTTCTGGTGGCGATCCCGCTGCCCGGCACCGGCGCCTGGACCGGCGCGCTCGTCGCGGCCTTGATGGACATGCGGCTGCGCCGCGCGCTTCCGTCCATCATCCTCGGTGTGCTGATTGCCGCCGGCATCATGACCGCCGTGACCTACGGTGTCATCCATATTGTATGAACCCGGCAGCGCCGTGTTCCTGGAAATGAATCTAAGCTCGTGGTTTTCTACCGTAGGGGCGGCTATTAGCCGCCCGGCAGGGAAATATAAGGCAACACCGCACAATTATTATGAAAAGTTGGGCGTATTCGTATCAATGACACGAAAGCGCCCAGCTTTTTTCGTTATTATTCAATTGTACCGCGCGGGCGGCAGATTGCCGCCCCTACGGCATATATGGGATTTCACAGTCCTTTGTCCGATTACGCGAAATACCTGGCCAGAATATAGGCCGGGGTACAGCTCCAGGCGTGGCAGCAGCTGTTGACGATCGCGCCGCCGTAGGGCGAGGCCTTCGGATCCTTTGGGTCCCAGGCCTCAAAAAAGGTGTCGGCCCCGGCGCGGAGCATCGAGCCCCAGTAATACCGGATGTGTTCAAGGGCCTCGTCCTTGGGGTGAAAATCGGGGATGATGGAAATCAGCGGCATATTTTTTCCTCCGCAGTCAGATCATTTTGATGTCTACAGTATAAAAGGCTGTGGAACGCCTGTCAAACCTTTTGATAAAAAAATCCGGACATGGATAGGAGAAAACGCGAGTCCTCCCCTGCCGTTTTTGTACAAAAGGTAAATTCTGTCCGGTTCTCTTCGCCCGTTTCCGTCAAAAGAGCAATCTTTGCTCATTTAAAGCATTTATGTCTTGACATTTTCCAAACCGGCGCTATAATGGGCGCAACTGAACAAAGTATGATAGAGGCGCGGCAATCAAGAGTAGCTCTCAACCGACCGGCGGGAAACCGGGAGAGCAAAAGGGCTTGCCGCCGAAGGATGACCGCGTTCCCGTGCGGTCGTACCTGGGCCATGGGATAAGATCTCATGGACTGTCGCAAGCAATTGCGGAGAGCTGTCACGCGGTATGACCTTGTTTTTTAAGGAATCGTGAACAGTATCTGCTCTGTTCACGATTCTTTTTTCAGGAGGTCATCCCCATGACAAGAACAAGAATTACCCGCGTCCTCAGCATTGTGATGCTGCTGGTCCTGGTGGTCTGTCTGACCGCCGCATCGGCCTACGCCGACACCGAGACCGCCTGTACGACCTGCGCCGGCACCGGCATCTACGCCGGTGAGGAATGCGGCGAGTGCGGCGGCACCGGCGTTCTGACGAGCGAGAGCAACCTGGCCTTCTCGTTCTGGGCTCTCGTCCCGCCGATCGTCGCGATCGTCCTGGCGCTGATCACCAAGGAGGTCTACTCCTCGCTGTTCATCGGTATCGTGCTGGGCGGACTGTTCAACACGAACTTTGCTCCCGTCCGTGCGCTGGACGCCGTTGTGAACGAGGGGCTGATCCCTGCGGTGTGCGACAACGCCGGCATCTTCATCTTCCTGGCGGCGCTCGGCATGCTGGTGAGTCTCATCAATCTCTCCGGCGGCTCGGCCGCGTTCGGCCGCTGGGCCTCGACCCACATCAAGTCCCGCGCCGGGGCGGCCATCGCCACCTTTGTGCTCGGCATCCTGATCTTTGTGGACGACTACTTCAACTGCCTGGCCGTCGGCTCGGTCATGCGCCCGGTCAGTGACGAGCACCGCATCTCCCGCGCCAAGCTCGCCTTCCTGATCGACGCCACGGCCGCCCCGATCTGCATGATCGCGCCGGTCTCGTCCTGGGCCGCCGCCTTCTCCGGCGTCGTCGAGGACGGCGGCATCGCGCTGTTCATCCGCGCGATCCCCTATAACTTCTACTCCCTGCTGATGATCGTCTTTATCATCGCCATCACGGCCATGCACCTGGACTACGGCCCGATGAAGGCCCGCGAGCTCGCCGCCATGAGCACCGGCGACCTCGGCGCCGCCGACACCGCCGAGACCGAGAGCGCCAACGCCAATCCCCGCGGCCGCGTAATCGACCTGGTGTTGCCCGTTGTTGTTCTGATCGTCAGCTGCACGCTGGGCCTTGCCTATGTCGGCGGCTTCTTCAGCGACGACCCCGCCGTGGCCGGCAATTTTGTCGAGGCCTTCGGCAACACCGACGCCTTCGCCGCCCTGCCCTGGGGCGCCCTGATCGCGCTGGTCTTCACGATCATCTATATCATCGCCCGGCGCCTTGCCTCCTTCAAGGACGCCATGAACTGCGTCACGCGCGGCTTCTATAACATGGTCCCCGCCATGATCATCCTGACCTTTGCCTGCGCACTCAAGAACATGACCGTGATGCTGGGCGCCAAGTACTACGTGGCCGGGCTGATGGGCTCCGCCGCGGCCGCGCTGTTCAACCTGCTGCCCGCGATCATCTTCGTCGTGGCCTGCGTGCTCAGCTTCTCCACCGGCACCAGCTGGGGCACCTTCGGCATCCTTGTTCCGATCGTGACCTATGTCTTCCCCGCCGACAGCACGCTGTACATCATCGGCATCTCGGCCTGCCTGGCCGGCGCCGTGTTCGGCGACCACTGCTCCCCGATCTCCGATACCTCGATCATGGCCTCGGCCGGCGCGCAGTGCGACCATGTGACCCACGTTTCAACGCAGATGCCCTACGCGCTGACCGTCGGCGCTGTCTGCTTCCTGAGCTACCTGGTCGCCGGCTTCGTGCAGAACTGGTTCCTCTCGTTTGTGATCGCCCTTGTGCTGCTGTTTGTCACGCTGTTCGTGCTCCGCAGCCGTGGCGGAAAGACCCAGGCCGCCTGATTGATTGCCCCTGACAAAGCCCCTGCCGACTCGTAAAACAGTCGGCAGGGGCTTTTTTATCCTTTCTTCAGCTTCACCGGAACGTGTACCTGCGCGAGAAGCACAGCGGCGAACATAATCACACAGCCGAGCGTTTCCCGGCCGCTCAGGCGCTGGCCGAGGAAGAGCCACCCACCGAGCGCCGAGAAGACACTCTCGAGACTCAGCAGGATGCAGACGACTGTGGGGTTGGAGCCTCTCTGCGCGAGGATCTGCAGCGTATAGCCGAGCGCGCCGGAGATCACGCCCATATACAAAATCGGCCAGGTATAGCGCGGCAGCACCGTAAGCGGCGTTGTGCCGAAGAAGAGCATCAGCAGCGCGGAGAGGATCGCCGCCGTGAAAAACTGCACACAGGAGAGCTCCACGCCCGCGACCAGAAGACTGAAATGGTCGATCAGCAAAATCTGCACGGTGAAGCACAGCGCGCAGGCGAGCACCAGCAGATCGCCCGGTGCAAGCCTCAGCCCCTGTTTGACGCACAGCAGGTAGAGCGCCACTACCGCGAGCGCCACGGCCAGCCAGATCTGCGCCGTGGGGCGGCGACCGAAGAGCAGCCCGGCCACCGGCACCAGCACCACATAGAGCGCCGTAATAAAGCCCGCCTTTCCGGCATCGGTTCCGGCCGAGAAGCCCGCCTGCTGGAAGGCCGAGGCCGCCGCCAGCGCCGTCCCGCAGCACAGGCCCCCGAGCAACAGTTGTTTACGGTACTGCTTTTGCTCCGTCGCTGTGGGCGCCTGCGCCGGTTTTTTCAGCCGCAGCAGCAAACATACGGCCAGCAGCGCCACCGCCGCGACAGAAAAGCGGGCGGCATTGAAGGTAAAGGGGTCGATCGCGTCGGCGCAGATATCCTGCACCACAAAGGCCAGGCCCCAGACAAGGGCGGCGGCGGTGGGCAGCAATATCTGGCGGGCAGTGTTTGTTCTTTCTGTCATAGGCGCGCGCTCCTTTTGCGATGATTTTGCAGTATACAGGAATCGCCGCCGTTTGCCAAGTGTTTTTTCAAAAAACTGTTTTGACAAACTGGGTCTAAAAAGCAACTGAATCTTAATGTCTTTGCCGTAGGGGCGGCTATTAGCCGCCCGCGCACGGAAACGTAGATAATATATGAAAGGTTGGGTAAATTCGTATCATGTACGAAACATCGCCCAACCTATTTTGCGTATTCTACGTTGTACCGCGCGGGCGGCAGATTGCCGCCCCTACGAATCACACTTTGCAGCTGAAGCTGTACCTGCCGCTGACGCAGGTCTTGACGCTGCCGTCGGGCAGCGTGACCGTGCAGCCGGTGCCGACCGGCACCTCTACATCCAAGGTAAAGCTGCCATTTTCGAGCTGCCACGCGGAGGAGGCGGTACCGTAGGGCGTCTCGACGCTGCCGCGGGCCCAGGTGAGACCGCCGCCCAGCAGGGGCTTGACAGCAAAGCGCTTATACCCGGCCTCCAGCGGCTCGATGCCCGCCACGCGGCGGTAGAGGAAGTCGCCCACGGCGCCGCTGGCGTAGTGGTTGTAGGAGATCATCATGTCGGTGCCGTCGTCACCGATCGGGCAGACACCGTTTTCGTCCAGACCGTCCCAGCGCTCCCAGATCGTCGTGGCGCCGACCCTGACCTCGTAGAGCCAGGAGGGGCATTTCGTGTTCATCAGCATCTGATAGGCCACGTCCGCGCGGCCGTTGTCCGCCAGCGCAAAGAGGATATACGGCGTGCCGGGGAAGCCGGTGCCGATGCAGTAATCGCTCTTCTCCACGAGCCGGACGAGGTTGTCCACAGCCTTCTTCTGTGTGGCCGCGTCCGGGAACATATTCAGGTAGATCGGCAGCACATAGGCCGTCTGGAACTCGTTGAGGAGCTTGCCGTTGCCGTCCGTCAGCACCGAGCAATAGGCGTCGGCGGTCTTGTCGCGCAGCTCCTTATAATAGGCGGCGTCCTCTTTTTCGCCCAGCAGCTCGGCGATCCGGGCCACCAGACCGCTGAGATTGCAGAGCGCGGCGGTGCCGGTCCACTTGACGCGGCCCTGCCACTGGCTCATCTGCGGCACGTCGGGCGCGACCCAGTCGCCAAAGGCGAGCGCGCCGGGCACGTTCCAGATATAGCGGTTCTTGCCGAAGCCGAAGGAGCACCAGAACTTGCAGGCCTTGACGTATTTCTTCATGGTCGGGTACAGCTTGCGCAGCAGCTCGAGATCGCCCCTGGCCATATACTCGGCCCAGGGCACCAGCACACAGGCGTCGCCCCACCAGGCCACGGCGATCGGAGGCATCGTGGTCGGGAAGCCGTAGCCCTGCGAGGGCACCGTGTTCGGGATCCCGCCGCCGCTGGTCTGCTCGGCCTTGACATCGAGCAGCCATTTGTCGAGGAAGCGGCTCATATCGAAGTTATAGCAGGCCGTCGGGGCAAAGACCGCGATATCGCCGGTCCAGCCCATGCGCTCGTCACGCTGGGGGCAGTCGGTCGGGATATCGACAAAGTTGGAGCGCGCGCCCCAGCGGATGTTCTCCTGCAGGCGGTTGAGCATCGGGTCGGAGCATGCAAAGCCGCCGATGCTCTCGACATCGGAATAGAGCGCCAGAGCCGTGAGCTCGAGATCCTGCTCGTCGATCCCTTCCACGCTCACATAACGGAAGCCCATATAACTGAAACGCGGGCTGTATTCCTGCTCACCGTCGACACAGGTATAGGTCGCCGTGGCCTTGGCCGTGCGCAGGAAGCTGACGTTCAGCGTGCCGTCGGTGTTCAAAATCTCGGCGTGGCGCACCGTGACGACCTGGCCGCGGCGGCCTTTCAGCTTCAGCTTCACGACGCCGGCGAAGTTCTGGCCGAAATCGTAGACCAGCGCCTTGCCGACCTTTTTGACCGAGACCGGCTTGAGCTCCTCGTGCGCGCGCACGGGGGCGCCGTACTCGGCGATCAGCTTCGGGGCAATGCCGATGTTCTCCGGCGCGGCGGCATGCCAGTCGGCACGGTCGAGCTCGACCGTGGCGTCCCAGGACTCTCCGTCGTAGAGGTCGGCCATATAGCAGTTCCCCTGCTCGGTGACCTCCCAGCTCTCGTCCGTGCCGAAGATCTCCTCCGTGCCGTCGGTATAGGTCACACGCAGCTCAAGCAGCAGAGCCTGGCGTTTGGCCGTGATGCGGTTGCGGCGCGTGAAGATGAACGAGCCCACGGCCCAGCCGCCGGCCACGGTGGCCAGCAGCTCGTTATCGGCGCGCAGCGCGTCCGTCACGTCGTAGGTCTGGTATTGGAGCTGGGATTTGTAGGAGGTAAAGCCCGGGGCAAAATAGCGATCCCCGAGGCGCTCGCCGTTCAGGCTCAGCTCGTAGATGCCGACGGCCGTGGCGTAGATGTGCGCCGAGGCCACACCCTTTTTCAGGGACAGCTTCTTGCGGAACACCATCGGCAGCGGCGAGATCTTTTTTTCATAAAAGACATAGCCCGGATCGCTGATCCACTGGGCGGTCCAGGGCGTATCAAAACGCCCGGTTTCGAAATGCAGCGCCGCCTCGGCCTGCTCGCCGGCCGTGTCGATGACCGTCAGCGCGGCGTCGTAGCCGGTGAAGGGCTTTAAGGCCGGTCCCGCATAGGGGATAGCGATCTGGTCGGTCGTGTCCAGACTCCAATCGCCCACGCGCAGCGTGGCTCTTTGGAGGCTGACGCCCCCGCGGTCGCTCTCAAGCGCAAAGGAAAAGCGCGGCGCTTTTTTATCGGTGACGCAGCCAGCCGTCAGGTTTTCAACGGCAAAGCGTTTGATGTTCAACATATGGTTATACCTCCGTTCCAATCAACTGACCCCGGTTGGGATACGTTTCCTGTTTTTAGTATAAAATGTTTTCGTGTTTTTGTAAAGAAATCAATGTGTAATTTTCATAAAAATACAGCCGCACGCAGGCGGCTGCCGCTGTCTTATTCGATTACGATACTCTCTACGTCGCCCAGCGCGAGCTGCTGCTCGCCCCGGGCGCGGTCTGCCTCCAGGACACTGAGCGTGCCGGAGGCGCGATCGACGCGGCGGACGAAAAAGCGCCGCGTGAAATAGGCGCCGCCGCTCTTGTCGCTGCCGCGGTGCAGCACCGCGTCGGGAACAAACCAGGTCAGCGTCGCCTGCGGCAGCCGCTCCTCCGCCCCGGCAAAACGCGCGCTGGCCGCCTCGCGGCACAGTGCCTCCAGGCGCGTCAACGCCTCGTCCAGCGCGGCGAGCTGCTGCTCGGAGAGATGGCTGCGCGTCTCGGTGCGGCGGGCTGTCTCCGCGATCGACTCGTCGTAGCCCGTCAGCGCGTCAAAGGGGCTGAACTGGGCCGCGCGCTCGAGCATGGTCATGCCGGGCCGCGTCGGCGAGACATAGTGCGGCCGGTCGATGATGTCGTCGTACTTGTGGCTCTCCTCGGCTCCCGCCCAGGTGTACGGCCGGTTTCCCATGTGCCTCCCCTTTCTCTCACGCTTTGTGTCCGCCGACCTCGCTGTTGCGCTCGCGGGCGCGGGCGCCCTCGCGGTAGCTGGTGCCCTTGAGCAACGCGTTCTTCCCGAAGCGCTCCTTGATCGACACCACGGCCTGCTGCAAGCGCCTCTCGCGCTCTAACTGCTCGAGCTGCTGTTTACGCTCCCGCTCCTGCTGCTCATAGTCGGTGAACAGATCCAGCTGTCCCTCGGCCTCTATCGTCGGTTTTCTGGCCTCGCTCTCGGGCAGGATGTTGCCGGCTGCCACATTCACGCGCCGCACCAGCAGCGCCGGGTCCACCTTTTCGTCGTAAATGCTCAGCAGCGCCTCAACGATGCGCTTCGTGGAGCAGGTCGGGAACGGGAGCCGCCGGCCGCCCACGGCGTGCTTGGGGACCTTTCTGCCGTAGTGGTCGGTCGTCACCTCGCCGGTGTAGGCCCGCCCGCGCTCCCCCTGCAGGCTCATGCGGTCGTAGCCGATATACAGCTCGACGCGGTCGGTCACAAGACCCTTGCGCACCAGGTCGAGACTCAGCTCGTCGGCCATCTCGGTGACGATGATGCGCGCCTTGTCGAAGGAATAGGGCTCGTGCAGCACCTGCCCGCTGCCGAGACTGCTGCTCTCGGGCTTATATCGCTTTACATCGTCCACGGTACAGGGCTCCCAGCCCCAGGCGTGGTCGATCAGCAGCTCGGCGTTCACGCCAAAGAGCTTGTAGAGCAGCTCCTCGCCGTTGTCCATCAGCTGCACTGGGCTCTCGCCCCGGTTGGGCTTCTCGAGCCGGACATAGACCGGCTTATCGGTCACCGACATGCGCGCCACATCGCCGAGCGTGAACATGCCGTTCTCCTCTAACTTGCGCGCCGTGCCGGGGCCGATGCGCCAGAAATCCGTCAGCGGGCGGTGATCCCAGAGGATATGGCGGTAGCTGCGCTCATCCAGCTCGGCCATGCGCACGCCGTCGGCGTCCGCCTCGACATGCTTGGCCACGATGTCCATGGCGATCTTGGCCAGGTACAAATTTGTGCCGATGCCGGCCGTGGCCGTGATGCCCGTGGTGTACAGCACCTCGCGGATCATCGCCATCGCGAGCTCGCGCGCCGTCATGCCGTAGGCGGCCAGATAGGCCGTGGCGTCGATGAACACCTCGTCGATCGAGTAGACGATCACGTCCTCGCGGCTGACATATTTCAGGTAGATGCCGAAAATCCGGGACGAGACCTCCATATACCGCGACATATGCGGTGTTGCCGTGATATAGCCGAGCTCCAGCCCCCCGTCGCGTTCGAGCTCCCGGGCGTCAAAAGACGCGCCGGTGAAGGCGGCGCTCCGATCGCCCCGGCTGCGGCGGTAGTCCCGCAGGCGGCGGCGGTTGATGTCGTCAACCGCCTGTATGACCTCGAACAGCCGCGGCCGGCCCGGTATGCCGTGCGCTTTCAGCGACGGCGAGACCGCGAGGCAGATCGTCTTCTCGGTCCGCGAGAGATCGGCCACCACCAGGTTGGTGTTCAGCGGATCCAGATGCCGGTCGGCACATTCGACAGAGGCATAGAAGGATTTGAGGTCGATCGCGATATAGGTTTTCTCCTTCATCGTCTGTACCCTCAGTGTTTCCTGACGAACCAGCGGCCGAAGCGGCTGGAAAAGCGGGGATCGGACCGCTCGAAGAACAGCGTCCTCTCCTGCCCGCCGATCACGACGGTGTAGCAGTCGCCCTGGTCGTTCCCCTCGGCCGATTCTGGGCGAAAATCCCGCACGGTCTCGATCGGGAAGGTTCGCCCATCCTCCCAGATGATCGCCGTGGGGTGCATATAGCCCGTCTGGTCAAAGGCGATATTCGCCTTGACGTAGATTCTCTCCGACTGTCTCCTGTTCGGCGCGTCCACACGCTCACCCTCTCTCGATTTCTCCTGTTCAGATATTTTCAACACAAATAATATCCTTATAAGAGTATCTTGTCAAGGAGTTGGAGACCCATAAACCGGACTGGATGATTATGTCACGATCGTGCTGACGACGAGAGCGAGCGAGGTGAGCAGGAAGAGCAGCATCCCGACATTGCCGAAGGCCACAGGCAGGCGCTTCTCCCGCGGCAGCTCGAGCGGCGCGGAGACATACACCCGACCGTGCATGGCAATGCACAGCTGCACGAGGCCGAAAATCGCCGTGGCGAGAAGCAGCGCGGCATAGGCCAGGAACGCCAGCGTCCACGCGTCCGGCACGGCTCCGGCCACAAGTGTCTCGAGCTGTGCCCGCTCCAGCAGCGCCGGGCCAACCAGGCTGCCGAGACTGTTGATGCCCACATGCAGCGCGATCGTATAGCGCAGCCGCCCGGTGCGCAGATAGACATAGCCAAACAGCAGCCCCAGGAAAAACGCGTAGAAGAACTGCGACAGGTTGCCGTGGAACAGCCCGAAGGCCAGCGCGCTGACGACGACAGAGAGCGCCTCGCCGTAGACCGAGAGCCGGTCGATCAGCGAGCGGCGGAACAGAAATTCCTCGATGCAGGGGGCCAGCACCGCGAGAAACAGCGTTTTCAGCCACACCGAGTCAGCCACGGCGTAGCTCTTGATCGGGTCGACCGATCCGAGCAGCATCTGTAGTAAACTGCCAATGATATTGCCGGCGTACATCAGGAAGACGGCAATCGGTATCAGGCGAAGCAGCCGCCAGACGGGCCAGGGGTGGCTCTCGCGCCGGACAGCCGGTAGCTTTTTCAACACCAGGCAGCAGGCCGGGACGGCGATCAGGTAGAGCGGCGCGAAGGTCAGCAGCCAGACAGCGCTCTCACTCGCGAGCAGCTCCGGAAACGCGCCGCGAACCACGATGAGCGCGGCGATC